>CAIYQF010000418.1 GCA_903928325.1 uncultured beta proteobacterium
AAGGCGTTTGACATTGCCATCCAGACCGGGGCCATTTTTGCTGTCGTGCTGGTGTACTGGCAAAAAATCCGTGACACCGTGCTGGCTTTGCCCACCCAGGCGCGGGCGCAGGGCTTTGCCTTGAATGTCTTGATTGCCTTTCTGCCCGCCGTGGTGCTGGGTCTGTTGTTTGGCAAGGTTATCAAGGCGCATTTGTTTACGCCCGAGGTGGTGGCCACCACCTTTATTTTGGGTGGCTTTGTTATTTTGTGGGCTGAACGGCGGCAGCTGCAGGCCCAAGACGTAGCCACAGGCACGTTTGCCCGCATCAGCAGCGTCGACGATATGGGGCCTCTGGACGCGCTCAAGGTTGGCTTGGTGCAATGCCTGGCCATGGTGCCGGGTACCAGCCGCAGTGGCGCCACCATCATTGGAGGCATGTTGCTGGGCCTGTCGCGCAAAGCGGCAACCGACTTTTCTTTCTTCTTGGCCATACCCACGCTCATAGGCGCCGGGGTCTATAGCCTGTACAAGGAGCGCGCCCTGCTCAGTCTGGATGACATACCCTTGTTTGCCGTGGGCTTGGTGTTTTCATTTATCAGCGCCTGGGCGTGCGTGCGTTGGCTCTTGCGCTTTGTGTCCACCCACAGCTTTATTGGTTTTGCCTACTACCGCATTGCCTTTGGCGTGGTGGTGCTGGCTACGGCCTGGAGCGGCGTGGTTACCTGGGCGCCTTAAGGCCTGGGCGCGTTGCGCCCAAGTCGCGCGCCAGCGCTTGCAGCGGCGCGCCCCACTGGAGCCGCTGCTGTTGCCGGTACAGGCGAAGCGTAGGGTACCAAGGGCTGTCGCTGCGCCCCAGTTGCCAGCGCCAGTCGGGCGTGAAGGGCAGCAGCAGGCTGGTCGCCAGCCCCATGGCGCCCGCCAGGTGCGCCACCGCCGTGTCGACGCACACCACGTGGTCCAGGCAAGCCAGCAGCGCAGCGGTGTCGGCAAAGTCGCTCAGCCCGTGGCCCATTTGCAGGATATGCAGGTTGGCTTGCAGCGTGGCGGCGTCGCCAGCCGTGGGCACTTTTTGCAAAGCCACGTACTGGCAGCTTTGCGGCAGGTGCGCCAGCAGCTCGGCCAAGGGCAGGCTGCGGTTGTGGTCGTTGGCGTATGTGCTGCTGCCGCGCCAGACGATGCCCACACGCGGCAGCCGCTCCAGGGCCTGAGTTGTGGCGTTTTCCAGTGTGGCTTGCCATTGCGCGCGCAACCCGCCGTCGGCTGCCAAATAGGCGCCCTGGGCGTTGGGAAGTAGCGTGTCGAGGGGTGCCGCTTGGCCCTTGGGGGCGTTATTACGGTAAGTTTGCACGGCCAGCGGCAGGCTCATCAGCGGGCAATGCAGGTCAAAGTTGCCACGCGCTTGGCCCTGCACCAGCAACTGGTCCACACCGTCGAGTCCCTGCAGCAGGCGGTTCAGCGGCTGGGGCACCTCCAGCAGCACGCGCGCCCCCCAGCTGCGCAGCAGTTCAGCGTAGCGGCAAAACATCAGCGTGTCGCCCAGCCCCTGTTCGGCGTGCAGCAGCAGCGTCTTTCCAGCCAGCGCCTTGGTGCCCAGCCACAGCGGCTCGGTAAAAACCGGCGCGCTTGGGCCCTGATTGCGCGCATGCCAGCGCCATTCATACAGAGGCAGGCCTTGCGCCAAATCGCCGCCCAAGAGCAGTGCCAAAGCCTTGTTCCAGTGCGCCTCGGGGTAGTCTGGTTGGGCCTGGAGGGCGCGGTCGTAGCTGCCGATGGCGGCGTTGAGCTGCTGCAGCTCATGCAGCACCGTGCCCCGGTTGTAGTGGGCGTGCGCGGCCTGACCGTCCAGCGCAATAGCGCGGTCGTAGCTGACGATGGCATGGCCCAGGCGCCCCAGCTTTTGCAATGCCACGCCCCGGTTGGAGTGCGCCTGCACATAGCCCGCTTGTAAGGCCAGGGCGTGGTCGTAGGCGGCCACGGCGTCCTCGTACTGGTGCAGGTCGCGCAAGGCGTTGCCCAGGTTGTAGTGGTGCTGGGCCGATGTGGGTTGCAAGACCACGGCGCGCTGCGCACTGGCCAGGGCCGCGTCGTATTGGCCCAAAACCCCCAGCGCCACGCCCCGGTTGGAGTGGGCGTCAGGGTGATCCGGGGCGAGCGCCAGGGCCTGGTCGTAGCGCTGCACGGCGGCCGGCCATTGTCCCAGCGCTTGGAGCACCGCGCCACTGTTGATCAGTGTAGGCACCGACGTTGGCGCCAAGGCCAAGGCCGCTTCGTAACTGGCCCATGCCAGGTCGTAAGCGCGCTGCTGGTGGCGCGCCACCCCCTGATTGAAGTGCGCTGTGGCAGACGCGGGGTCCAGCGCCACCGCCCGGTCCAAGTCGTGCAACGCGCGGGCCATGTCCGCCAGTGCCTGCCAGGCCAGCCCCCGGTTGGCGTAAAAGTCGGCCCGCTCGGGCTGCAGCGCCAAGGCGCGGTCCATCAGGCCGATGGCGCGCTGCGCCTGGCCCTGTTGCAAGGCTGCAACGCCCAGTAGATGCAAAGCGTCGGCGTTGTCTGCTTGCGCGGACAAGACGCTTTCGCACCAGGCGACGGCAGCGTCCGGATGGCCTTGGGCCAGCAGCCGACCGGCCTGCGCAAGTTGTTGCGACGCGTCGGGTAAATCAGTCTTGCCTGGCATTGCGATCGACCCGGCCTTCAGGCACCCATGTTGCGCAACGAGGCCTCGATCGCGGCGGCGGTAGCGAGTGGCTTTTCCATGGGGAAGAGGTGCGTGCCGTCGAGCATCATGGTGCGGCCCTTGGTCATTTGCTCGGTCATTCCCATTCCCACGCGGCGCATCTCGACCGACTGGCGCGCGCCAATAAAGCTCACCGGGCACTTCAGCGGGTGGCGTTTGAACAGGCGGTCCAGGTTGTCGGGAATGGTGTTGTAAATCTGCGTTTCAATGTCGCGGTCAAACGCCAGCACCCACTTGCCCTCGTGCTCCACGGTGCCGCACGCGATGTAGTCGTGCAAGACCTCGTCGGACCACCTGGCAAAGGCCTTTTTGTGGCGAAAGTGCTCCCACGCCGCCGCCTGGTCGGGCCAGCTGTTGCGCCGCTTGTGGCTGACCGCGCCAGGCGAGAGGGAGCCCACCAGTTGGGTGCCCTTGATCATGCCCAGCGCCGTCGAGCGCCACCCGCCCAGGAGGGGCGCGTCAATCAGCACCACGCCGCGGGCCAGGTGCGGATGGCGCGCAGCCGCCATCAGGCTCAAAAAGCCGCCCAGCGAGTGTCCTACCAGCCACACCGGCGCGCCCGTCTTGTCGACGGTTTGTTGCGCAAAATCGGCCACCTGATCGACCAAGCAGTTCCAGTTATTGTCCACCGGGTAATGCGGGTCGTGGCCCAGCTTGTCAATGGCCTTGACGCTAAAGCCGCGTGCCCGCAAGTGCTTAAACAGCACCTTGTAGGTGCCCGCCGGAAAGCTGTTGCCGTGGGAAAAAATGACCGGGGTCATGGCGCTGCCACTAGATCAGCTTCTCTTGCGGGGTGCTGATCTTTTTTAGGGGCAGGTTGCGCTGCGAGTGCAAGCGCAGCGGCACCTCGGTGGGGCCGCCGTTCCACAAGGGATCTTCGATGCTGTCAAACACCTCGCGCAGTTTTTGCCCCCAGCTGTTGTGCAGCATTTTGAAATAGGGGTTGTTGTCGTCGATGCAGACGATTTTGTCGGTGCTAAAGCTGTTGGCCTCGTACACCACCATGTCCAGCGGCAAGCCCACGGACAAATTGGACTTCAGGGTCGAGTCCATGGACACCAACGCGCACTTGGCCGCTTCTTCCAGGGGGGTGTTTGGCGTAATCACGCGGTCCAGCACCGGCTTGCCGTATTTGGACTCACCAATTTGGAAGTAGGGCGTCTCGGGCGTGGCCTCGATAAAGTTGCCCGCCGAATACACCTGAAACAAGCGCATGCCCTCGCCGGCAATCTGCCCGCCAAAAATCAGGGACACATTGAACTCCATGCCCGCCTGCTTGAGCGACTCGGCGTCGCGCTGGTACACCCTCCGAATGGCCGAGCCCAGCACGCGTGCGGCGTCAAACATGCTGGTGGCGTTCCAGATGGTGGTGCCAGCGGCGTCGCCGTTTTCCTTGAGCTGCTCGACCTGCAATATCTCGCGCACCGACTGCGCAATGCTCAGGTTGCCCGCCGACAGCAGCACCATGAAACGGTCGCCCGGCTTTTCGTAGACGATCATCTTGCGAAAGGTGTTGATCTGATCCAGACCCGCGTTGGTGCGAGAGTCGGAAAGAAACACCAGGCCGGCGTTGAGTTTGATGGCGACGCAATAAGTCATGGATGGGCAACAGAGGGGGAGTCAGGGGCTTGTCGGCCCATTATCGGTGCACCGGGCCGCCCCACGGGCTTAGCGGGTTACCCGTGTGGCGCCTGGGGCGCCACAAAGCCCCGGCACACCGCCGCCAGCTTGTTACCGTCCGGGTCGCGCACATAGGCGGCGTAAAAGTCGGGGTTGTACTGGGGCCGCAGGCCGGGTGCCCCGTCGCTGGTGCCGAGACACACGCAGGTAAACATCGAACCCTCCTTTAGAATCGGTGCGCGTTCAGCGCCCACTCAGCGCCTTAAGCTGGTAAATCGCGTCCATGGCCTCGCGCGGGCTCATGGCGTCGGGGTTGAGCGCGGCGACTGCTGCTTCTATGGCGCTGGGGGCGGCCACTGCTTCCAGGGGCGCGGCGGCGAACAGGTCAACCTGCGCGCGGGATGCGGTGGACTGGGCCTCCAGTGCGTCCAGCGTGCGCCGCGCCTGGTTCAGCACGGCGGCGGGCATGCCGGCCAGGCGCGCCACCTGCACGCCGTAGCTGCGGCTGGCTGGCCCCGGCTCGATGGCGTGCAAGAACACGATGTCGCGGCCGGACTCGGCGGCGCTCACGTGCACATTCACCGCGCTGTGGTGGCTGGCCGGGAATTCGGTGAGTTCAAAGTAGTGGGTTGCAAACAGGCAAAAGGCCTGGGTTTTGTCGTGCAGCTGGGTGGCAATGGCGCTGGCCAGGGCCAGGCCGTCAAAGGTGGAGGTGCCGCGCCCGATCTCGTCCATCAACACCAAAGAATGCGGCGTGGCGCTGTGCAAAATTTGCGCGGCCTCGGTCATCTCCAGCATAAAGGTCGATTGGGCGTTGGCCAGA
>CAIYQF010000419.1 GCA_903928325.1 uncultured beta proteobacterium
CGACTACGCAGAGCCAGGAATCTTGTTTTTGGACACCATCCACCACGACAACAACCTGCGCGCAACGGAAACCATATCCGCCACCAACCCTTGCGGCGAACAGCCCCTGCCGCCCTATGGCTGCTGTGACTTGGGGCCCGTGATTTTGACGCGCTTTGTACGCAACCCTTTTGGCATCCAAGGCACGGTGGGGTTTGACTTTGAATCATTTGAGGCCGCCGTCGCGCTGCAGGTGCGCGCTTTGGACAACGTGCTGGACCTGACGTTTTGGCCGCTCGCGCAACAAAAAGCCGAAGCCGCTGCCAAACGCCGCATTGGCGTGGGCTTTACCGGTCTGGGTAACACCTTGGCAATGCTTTGCCTGCGCTACGACAGCGACGCTGGGCGCACCATGGCCGCGCGTATTGCCCGCCACATGCGCGACGCTGCATATGCGTCATCCATTTCGCTGGCGCGCGAACGCGGCGCTTTTCCAACGTTCGATGCCAGCACCTATTTACTTGAGGACAACTTTGTTGGCCGACTACCCCAGCACCTCAAGGACGCCATCGCCGAGCACGGCATTCGCAACAGCCATTTGCTCTCCATCGCGCCCACGGGCACGGTCAGCCTGGCCTTTGCCGACAACGCGTCCAACGGCATCGAGCCGGCGTTTTCCTGGACCTACCAGCGCAAAAAGCGCGAGGCCGACGGCAGCACCAGCCAATATGCGGTAGAAGACCACGCCTGGCGCGTGTTCAAGCACTTGGGCGGTGATGTCAGCGCCCTGCCCGACTACTTTTTGTCCGCGCTGGACATGGCAGCCCAGGACCACATCGCCATGATGCAGGCTGTGCAGCCCTTTGTGGACACGGCGATCTCTAAAACCGTCAACGTGCCGGTGGACTACCCGTATGCCCAGTTCAAGGACCTGTACTTCCAGGCCTGGAAGGCGCAGCTCAAAGGCCTAGCAACCTACCGCCCCAACGCGATTTTGGGATCGGTTTTGGCAGAAAACCCGGTTCAAGCCAAGCCCGAGCCCGCACCTGGGGACGCAGTGGTGGACCCTATGCGCAGCGTCATCGAAAGCCGCCCTAAAGGTGCTTTGTCCGCCGTGGCTGAAAAGATCGAGTACTGGACGCAGGAAGGCCACAAGACGCTGTACCTGGTGGTGTCCTTTTTACCGGTTCCCAAACCCAACGGCGAGGGCACGCTGGAGCGTGCCATTGAGTTTTTTATGCCCGTAGGGCAAAACGGCGAATCCCAGCAATGGATGACCTCCAGTATGCGCCTATTGTCCCTGGCCGCGCGGGGCGGATTTTTGCACCGCGCCTTGGGCGATATGCGCAAGGTGGCTTGGGATCGGGGGCCGGTGCGCCTGGGAAGCTTTGTCCGCCATGACGGTGCCCAAGTGCCGCTGTGGCACGACTCCGAGGTTGCCGCCATTGGCTACGCCATTCAAAACATCATGTCCCAGCGCAATGACGACAGCGCCCATGTTGCGCTCAGCCCGCCCGCTGCGGCCGCTGCACCACCTGGGCAACCGTCCTTTCCCCCCAGCGCCCCCAGTGGCAAGAAATGCCACGAGTGCGGCGCCCATGCGGTCATACGCAAGGACGGCTGCGACTATTGCACCCAGTGTGGCGCCTTGGGAAGTTGTGGCTAAGGCCTGCGGGAGACGCCAAGCGGGCAGGTGGCCCTGCCCGAGTGTTTCAAAGTTTTGACGTAAGTCAAGGGCAGCGTGCGGTGCCTGTGAGACGCTCGAGCTATCCCACCCCAACAGGAAAACCCATGGCCCACAAAAGCATACGCATCATCCGTGAGGAGCATTCCTCGCTGGGCGCCATGCTGCGCTCCATGATCTTGATGGTGCAGCGGGGAACTGGGGACAACCCAGAGAAATTTTTTGACGTCTTGCGCGCTATGCTGTTTTACCTGGACGAATTCCCCCAGCGGCTGCACCACACCAAGGAAACCGAGCTGCTGTTCCCGCCCGTGGCCGCGCGCTCTACGGTCACACGTGAAGTGATCGCGCAGCTGGAGCACGAGCACGCGGTCGGCGAAGCCAAAGTGCGTGAGTTGCAGCACCTGCTCTTGGCTTGGGAGTTGCTGGGTGACTCGCGCCGTGCGGTGTTTGAGGAGGCGCTGAAGACTTTTGTGGAGTTTTACTTGCTGCACATCCACCTGGAAGAAACGGTGGTGATTCCCGAGGCACTGAAAGTGCTAGATGACGCCGACTGGCAGGCGCTGGATGCAGCATTTGACAGCCATTGCAACCCATTGACCGGCAAATACCCTCGAGAGCCGCTGTACGACCGTCTCTTTACCCGCATCACCATGCACGCCCCGGCCCCTATCGGATTGGGGTCTTAGCGCTTTTGCGCCCTGGATATGAACTTTCGCTAAGCTAGCACCATGCGCATCACATTCCGTTTTATCGCACCTTTGCTGTTGCTGGCCGCCATGGGTGGTGCTTCGGCGCAGGATTTGCCAACGATTACGCCCAGCCAACTGCCCCAACAGCTGCAAGACCAATACGCGAGAAACCGCCCGGACCTGGGCCGCTACGGCCACTGCGCCGCGGGTTACGACAGTCGAACCGATGGCCTGAAAATGGCTTTTAGTTGCGCTATTTACGTCCGTCTGTCTGCCCAAGGCGAGCGCCAGGCCGTCTCTTTGTGCAATGAACGGGCTAAGTTTCTGGGGGTGAAGGCGCGTTGCGCACTTATTGAAGAGCGCTAGCGCGGGCAAAACGCATAATTGGGTCCATGGACACCCAATTTACAGCCACCTCACTGATTACCCCCAACAGCTCCCCGTTGCCCAGTGGCATCGCTCGCTTAGAGCATCTGGGTTTGATCAAAGTCACTGGCGCGGACAACGCCGCATTTCTACACGGGCAACTGAGCAATGATTTTCTAAACATCAACGCCCAAAGCGCCCGTTTGGCAGCCTTTTGCTCGGCCAAGGGGCGCATGCAAGCCAGCTTCGTCGGGTGTCGACGCAACAACCAGGACGTTTTGCTGGTGTGCAGCGCTGACCTGTTGGCCGCCACGCTCAAACGTCTGTCCATGTTTGTCATGCGCGCTAAGGCGCAGCTCAGCGATGCCAGTGGCGAATTTTTGGTCTATGGCGCTATCGGCGACGCAACGCGGTGGTTGGCCACGGGCGCCCGTGCGCCCTGGACTGCCGAACAAGACGGCCTGACCAGCCGCATCAACCTCTACCCCGCAAACCAGCTTGCGCGTCAACTGTGGATCAGCCCGGCCATCGAAGCCGCTCCGGCGGGGCCGACACTGGCTGCTGACCAATGGGAGCTTAGCGAGGTGCTTAGCGGGGTGGCCACAGTCAGCGCGGCGGTGGTCGACGCGCTGGTGCCCCAGATGCTCAACTTTGAATCGGTGGGCGGAGTGAGCTTTAAAAAAGGCTGCTATCCCGGCCAGGAGGTGGTGGCGCGCAGCCAATTTCGCGGCACCCTCAAGCGCCGCGCGTATGTGCTGGAGTGTGTGTCGTCTCCCGCGTTGGCGCCGGGCCAGGAAATTTATGCGAACTTGGACCCCTTGCAGCCCTGCGGCTTGGTGGTGCAATCGGCCCCGGGTAGAGCAGGCGGGGGAATGTGCATTGCCAGCCTGCAAAACAGCGCAGTGCAGCTCGGTGGCCTGCGCTTGGGCGCGCCCGACGGCCCTGTTCTGACCATCCTGCCCCTGCCCTACCCCTTGGCGCAGGACATTTAGGCGTTTTTTGTAGGGATTACGGGTGTCCGCCACGCAGGCACATCAGCCAACGGCAAACGCCCCTCGTAATGCCGCTGCAGCGTCGGCATGGGCCTGCAAGGCCTCGGGTATGGCGCGCCCCATTTTGATGAACTCGTGGGTTACGCCGCGGTATATCTCCAAGTCCACGGCCACCCCGGCGTGGCGCATGCGGTCGGCCAGTTGCACGCCCTCGTCGACCAAGGGGTCACATTCAGCCAGCCCAAACCATGCCGACGCCACACCGGTGAAGTCCAGGGTTTCGCCTGAGGCCGTCTTGCCTTCGAGTGGGCTAAAGCGCCAGTCGCTGCGGTCTGCGTCGGTGCGCAAATAGTGGCCAAAGAAATAGCGGATATGCGCTGCCTCCAACACAAACCCCTTTTCATACAGGTGGTGTGACGCCGTTTCTTGGTGGCTGGAGCAGCCGGGATAAAACAACAGCTGCAAGGCCAGCGGGACACCGGTGTTACGCGCTTGAACGGCACACACCGCAGCCAAGGTGCCGCCCGCACTGTCGCCGCCCACAGCGAGACGGTGGGGATCGAGACCCAAACCGGCGCTGGCTTTGCGCACCCACTGCATCGCATCGAACGCATCTTCACACGCAGTTGGAAACTGGTGTTCAGGCGCTAGGCGGTAGTTCACCGAGATTACTGCACAGTGCGCTAACTCGCTGATGCGCCGGCACAGGGTGTCATGGGTGTCAACGTTGCCAATCGTGAAACCGCCGCCATGAAAATACAGCAGAGCTGGCAACACGTCGTAGGATGGTGCAAAAAGGCGTGCCGTCAATTGGGCGCCATCACGGGCCAAAAAG
>CAIYQF010000420.1 GCA_903928325.1 uncultured beta proteobacterium
ACGCTGCGCTTTAAAGACGCCAAGGGCGTGGAAAGCACGCTGGAACTCAGGGTGCCGGTCGCCATGAGCGCACCCAGCGGCGACGCAGGCGCGCACCAACACGGCATGCACGACGCGACGGCCAAGCCCTGAGCAAAGGCCGGCGCAAGCCCCCACGCTTGTGCTGGCAGCGCATCTGCCTCTTACTTTTTTCTTTTGCTGATTTGCACCCGCCATACGCCATGCACGGGATGCTGCGCCTCACTTTCACGTTAACCCGCCTGCGGTCGTGGGCCTGCGCCTGGCTGGCGCTGGGGCTGATGGCGTTTGCCACGCTGGCGCCCCTGGTGACATGGGCGCTGGTGCCCGCGCCTGCCCACGGCATAGAGGTGTGCACCAGCAGCGGCCCGCGCGCCATGCCGGCAGACGCCGCCGGCGACCGGGCAGGCGAAGGCCTTGCCCTTGCAGCCACGCCTGAAGCCGAAAGCGGCGCGCCTACGGGTCCCACCTTGCCCGGCGCTGGCGCAGGGATGCACTGCCCCTTGTGTCTGCTGTCGCATGGCGGGCTGGCGCCGCCCCCGGTGGCTTCGCTTTTTGCGCTGGCGCTGGCATTGCTGCCCCCGCTGCCTTGGGCGCCGCAAGCCGCGCCGGTGTGCGGCGCCCACCAACGCGCCGCCGCGCCGCGCGGCCCGCCAACCGCAGCCTGACACCCCTCGCCCTGTGCGCGCCTTGGCGCGCACAGGGGTATGTCATTCCGCTTGCACCCGGGTTGCGCACCGCGCGCCGGGCTGGCTTGCGGCCAAAGGCTTTTTTATGTTGTATTGCTATGAAAAAAACCCACTTGGCGCTGGCACTGGCCGTCGCTTTTCCCTTGTCTTTTGTACTTTCGGCTGCGGCCCAAACCCCAGTTGCCCAAACGGACCCTGCCACTGAGGCCACTCCCGTCAAATCCCTGGGCATGGTCACGATTACCGGCGGGCGCCCGACCTCGCTGCCCACGCAAATTCCCACCACAATTGAGGGCGTGACACGCACGCAAATAGACCAGACCATCAACGCCACCGACAGCGAAGACGTGCTCAAGTACTTCCCCAGCCTGGTGGTTCGCCGACGCTACATCGGCGACTACAACCATGCGGTGCTCTCAAGCCGCGCCTCGGGCACCGGCAACAGCGCGCGCTCGGCGGTGTACGCCGACGGCATATTGCTGTCCAACTACCTGGGCAACGGCGCCACCTACGCGCCGCGCTGGGGCATGGTCACGCCCGAAGAGATTGAGCGCGCCGATGTGATGTACGGCCCGTTTTCTGCCGCCTACCCCGGCAACTCGGCCGGCGCCATCGTGGACTATGTGACGCGCATGCCCACGCGCTTCGAAGGCCACGCAAAAATCGTCGCTTCGCAACAAAATTTCGACGCGTACAACACCCACGAGACCGATCTGGCTAACCAGGCCAGCACCTCGCTGGGCAGCAAAAGCGGTGACTGGTCTTGGTGGCTTAGCCTGAACCACACCGAGAGCCAGGGCCAGCCTATGGTTTTTGCCACCAAATCCATCTCTACCACCGCTGCGGGCAGCGATCCAAAGGCCACAGGCGCGGTCTACGATTTGGACAAGACCAACACGCCTTGGACCATTCTGGGCACCAACACCCAATACCACACGGTGCAAGACCACGCCAAGCTCAAGCTGGCTTATGACATCTCACCCACGGTGCGCGCCAGCTACCTGCTGGGTAACTGGAAAAACACCGCCGACGGCGCACCCAGAAGCTATTTGACCGACGCCTCTGGCGCAGCTGTCTACAGCGGCAGCTATGCCATCAACGGCCAAAGCTACTCCGCCACCAACCTGTTCAACGCCACCAAGGAAAACCTGGACCACTGGATGCACGGCCTGTCGGTCAAAAGCAATAGCAAAAGCACCTGGGACTGGGAGTTGGCAGCCAGCCAGCTTGACTACGGCAGCGACCAGGTGCGCCAATCCGCCATCAACAACGCGGTCAACCTCAACGGCACCATGACCAGCGGCAGCCAAGCCAACGCCGCCACCCTGACCGACCAAAAGGGCACCGCCTGGACCACGCTGGCGGCCAAAGGCATTTGGCGCCCCCAAGGCATGCAGGGCGCGCATGTGGTGGACTTTGGTGTTGCGCAAGACAGCTACCAACTGCGCATCAATAAAACCAACCTGAGCCTGACCGACAACTGGTTTAACAGCAGCGCGCAAAGCGGTGTGGCTGGCCTGAACGCCGATGTAGGCGGCCAAAGCAAGCTGCAAAGCATTTACGGCCAAGACGCCTGGGCTTTTGCCACCGACTGGAAAACCGTGCTAGGCCTGCGCCTGGAGAACTGGAGCGCGTCGGACGGCTACGCCAAAAGTGCGGTCTCTGGCGCCATCAAAACCGACAGCTACGCCGCGCGCAACGAAGTCTTTGCCTCGCCGAAGGCGGCGCTGGCCTACCAGTGGGCAGAAGCCACGGTGCTCAAAGGTTCGCTGGGACGCGCGGTGCGCGTGCCCACGGTGTCCGAGCTGTATGGCGCCACCACCAAATGCTCTGACATCGCCACCAAAACCGTGGCCAGCGCCTGCCCCAGCGGCCAAACCTGGGTGAACGACCCCAATTTGCGGCCCGAAAAGTCGTGGACTACGGAGTTGACCCTGGAAAGAGACCTGGGCACAGGCCTGCTGCGGCTGACCTACTTCCAGGAGGACGTCACGGACTCGCTTTATTCCCAAGCGGTGGGGACCAAGGCCGACACCACCATCGTAAACATGGTGCAAAACATCGACAACATGCGCACGCAAGGGCTGGAAATTGCCTTCCAGGGCGAGGACGTGTTCACCCGTGGCCTGGACTTGTCGGGCAGCATCACCTATGCCGACTCGCGCATCAAAGCCAACAGCTCCTATGTGGCCACGCCGGGCGACACCATCGACAAGCTGCAGCCGCGCGTGCCGCAATGGCGCGCCAGCGCCTTGGCCAACTACCGCTGGGATGCGCAACTCAGCACCTCTGTGGGCGTGCGCTACAGCGGCGACCAGTTCTCCAGCCTGAACAACACCGACATCAACGGCTTCGCGTACACGGCGGCAAGCCGCTTCACCGTGCTGGACTTGCGAGCACGCTACGCCCTCGGGCCCAAGCTGGTGGCCGCCTTTGGCATCGACAACCTGACCAACACCGCATATTGGAACTACCACCAGTATCCAGGCCGTACCTTCGTGGCGGAACTGAAGTACGACTATTAAGGCCGTGCCGCATGGGCGGCGTCCAGACAAGCCAAAAACGCCCGTGTCGCCCGCGAAGCCAGAGGCGAGCGCCGGTGGATAGCAAAAAACTCGCAGTCGTAGCGGAACACCGCGGGCTGCACCGCCTGCATCTGGCCTTGGCCAACAAAGCTTTGGGCGTAATGGTCGGGCAAAAAGCCCAAAAACCGACCCGACAAGATCAAGGTGGCAATGGACTCCTGGTCAAAACCAGTGGCCATGCGTGTAAGTTGCAGGCGCTGGCTGACTTGCAAATTGGGCGAGTGGTAGCCCAGGCCGGCAAACGGCATGGCGCGCACCGCCTGCCAGTCCAACGCGCTGTGGTCGGCGCCAAACAGCGCGTGGCCCGGCGCGCAGTACAGGCGCATGTTCTCGTCAAACAAGCGCGCGTACTGCAAGGTATCGGAGTTGCGGTGACCCGGAATGATCCCGATGTGGAACTGCCCGTCGAGCACGCCGCGCTCAATACCGTTGAGCGTGGCCACGTGTAGGTTCAGGCCCACGTCGGGCGCGCGCTGCGTAAACAGCGCGATGGCCTGGGCAATGTGCGCCTGCGGGTTGCTCACCGTCTTGTCAAACACCGCCACCTGCAACTGCCCGCCCATGCGATGGTGGATCTCGTCCACGCTGGCGCGAAAAGCATCGGTAGCGGCCAGCAAGTGCGTGGTTTGGGCGTAGATTTTTTGCCCTTCTGCTGTGAGCGCAAAGCCGGCGCGCCCGCGTCGGCACAGCACCAGACCCAAACGCGTTTCCAGGTCTTTTATATGGCGGCTGACCGTGGAGGTGCCGATGTTGAGCTCCAGCTCGGCTGCGGCCATACCGCCACAATCGGCTACGGCGCGAAACACGCGCAGCAGGCGCAAGTCCATGTCGCTGAGCTGGCCCAGCGCTGAGCGGCTGGGGGCTGGTGCCGGGTCGATTGGGAGTGGCTTATTTTGTTTCATAGACACGCAACTAAATAGTGATAATTCTCACTTTGTAAGAGTAACAGAAGCGCCCACAATGCACCACCAGCCATCTGCGGGGGTTGCACTTTCCAATGCCCGCCCCTTAGTCCTTCACCAGGAGTTCGCCATGAAACCCCATGAAACCGCCGCCCACCAAGCCCAGGGCGCTGTTACCACCACCTCCAGCTTTCCCATGGACGCCGCCTGGATGGAGGCGCACTGGATGCCCTACACCGGCAACCGCAACTTCAAGGCCAAGCCCCGAATGATGGTCAGCGCCCAAGGCGCCTACTACACCGACAGCATCGGCCGTAAGATCATGGACGGTTTATCCGGCCTGTGGTGCTGCGGTCTGGGTCACGGTCGATCCGAAATCACCGAGGCGGTGAGCCGCCAAGTGGCCACCCTGGACTATTCACCCGCCTTTCAGTTTGGCCACCCGCTGTCGTTTGAGCTGGCCAACAAGATCACCGCACTCACGCCCGACGGGCTGGACCATGTGTTTTTCACCGGCTCGGGCTCGGATTGCGCCGACACCTCGCTCAAAATGGCGCGCGCCTACTGGCGCTCCAAAGGTCAGGGCACCAAAACCCGGCTGATCGGGCGCGAAAAGGGCTACCACGGCGTCAACTTTGCCGGCATTTCGGTGGGCGGCATTGGCGCCAACCGCAAGATGTTTGGCCAAGGCATTGAAGCCGACCACCTGCCCCACACCCAGTTGCCCAGCAACTTCTACTCGCGCGGCATGCCGTCCAACGGTGTGGAACTGGCCGACGAGCTGCTGCGCCTGATCGCCCTGCATGACGCGTCCAACATCGCTGCGGTGATCGTGGAGCCCATGTCCGGCTCGGGCGGCGTGGTGGTGCCGCCCGTGGGCTATTTGCAGCGCCTGCGCGAGATTTGCACCGCCAACAACATCTTGCTGATTTTCGACGAGGTCATCACCGGCTTTGGCCGGCTCGGTTTTGCCTTCGCCGCGGAACGCTACGGCGTGCTGCCGGACATACTGACCTTCGCCAAGGGCAT
>CAIYQF010000421.1 GCA_903928325.1 uncultured beta proteobacterium
AACAACAAACGCCGCTTTGCCGAAAAATTTGCCACCTGGGACATCATCCGCAAGTACAACAAGGACTACAAGCTCATCTTCGTGGGCGACGCCACCATGAGCCCCTACGAGATTTTGCAGCCCGGCGGCAGCGTGGAATACAACAACGAAGAGCCCGGCGCCGACTGGCTGCAGCGCCTGACCAGCGCCTTTCCGAAATTCGCCTGGATCAACCCCGAACCCCAGGGCGTTTGGCAATACCGCCAAAGCATCAGCGTCATCCAGCAGCTGATGCAGCAGCGCATGTACCCGCTGACCCTCAAGGGCCTGGAAGAAGCCATGCGGCTGCTGACCAAGTAAGCCGCCCGCCAAGCGCCCGCTTTGATAGACCCCAAGGACATTACCGCTCTGGTGCTTGCCGGTGGACGGGGCAGCCGCATGGGCGGCGTCGACAAGGGCCTGCAACTGTTCCAGGGCCAGGCCCTGGCACTGCACGCCTTGCGGCGGCTGCAAATGGGTGGCGGCGTGGGCCGCATCCTGTTCAACGCCAACCGAAACCTGTCGGACTATGCGTCCTGGGGCGTGTCCGTATGGCCCGACACCCTGAGCAACTACGCCGGTCCTCTGGCGGGTTTTTTAACCGGCCTGCAGCGCTGCGAAACGCCCTACCTAGTTACCGCTCCCTGCGACACCCCGCTGTTGCCGCTGGACCTGGTGACCCGGTTGGCCGATGCCTTACAAGCCCATCAGGCCGATATCGCCATGGCCGCAGCGCCTGAAACCGATGCCCAAGGCCAGACGCAGCTGCGCAGCCAGCCGGTTTTTTGCTTGCTGCGGGCGAATTTGTTGGACAGCCTGGTTCAATTCACCGCAGGGGGCGGGCGCAAGATCGACGCGTGGACGGCTTTGCACACCACCGTGTTGGTGCCTTTTGACCTGCCCGGCGACGACCCGCACGCGTTTTTTAACACCAACACCCTGGCGGAACTGCAAACCCTGCACAGCCTGCAAGCGCAAGCCAACGGCAGCATTTAGGGTTTGGCACCCGCCATGGCGTCGCGAAACGCGCGCATGTGGAACGCGTTTTGGGTCGGCGCCTGGGCGAATTCCGCGCCCACCGGGCATGCGCGCCGCGCAAGACAGCCCGCACCCAAGCAATCCTGTCCTTCGGGCAGCGCCAGATGGGCCGCGCATGCCGCCACGTTGTAGCCGCCGGGTGTAAAGGCGCCCACCGGGCAGCGCGACAAGCACGGATAGCCAGCGCAGGTCTGGCACGGGCTGGCGGCGGGTACCAGGGCTGCAAGCGCCAGCAACGGTGCGACCAAGATAGCACCCCGGTACGCATGCCACAGACCGTACTGCGGATGCACCATCAAGCCCAGCGGCGACGGGTGCACCGGCTCGCAGCGGGTCGCCCAGCGCTGAAACGGCCAGGCCGGCGCCGCGTCAAACGGGTACAAGACGGTGCCGTAAAACGGGGCGGCAACGGCATCTAGCTGGCGGCGCGTCCAGCGGTTTAGCGGGTGCGCTTGGCCGTCTGCATATTCGGGTGAAGCAGAAAATGCCCGCCACAGGGCGGGTCCGGCATTGCCCACCAGCAGCAGGGTTTGCGCAGCACGGCCGTCGGGCAAAAGAGGCACCGTGTCGCTATGCGCCAGGTGCATGCCACCGCGCAGTAGCAGCCCCAGCGTGTTGAATTGCATCCAAATCTGACCCAGGATTTGCATCCAATATTGACCCACCCGATTTGAGCATTTTTAGTGCTCCTGCTTGGATTTTCTCTGTTTTTCCTCCCTTTTGCTTTGAGTT
>CAIYQF010000422.1 GCA_903928325.1 uncultured beta proteobacterium
CGCGCCGCTCAGTACGATGCGCGCGCGCACCTCCATGCGGCGTTTGACATTCTCAAAACTCGCCAGCGCCAATGCCGCGTCTGCGGGCGACACACCCACGTGCTCGGCGGCAGCAATGGCGGCCAGCGCATTGAGCTGGTTGTGCACCCCACCCAGCGCCCATTGCACGCGGGCAACGGGTTCGCCCCCTTGCAGCACCGCGAAATCATCGGGCTCGCCCACGGCGCTGAAGTCGCTCACCGGCGTGCCAAAACTGCGCACCTCGCTCCAGCAGCCCCGGTGCAGCACGCGCGCCAGACTCTCTTCCAATCCGTTGACCACAATGCGGCCACTGCCCGGCACGGTGCGCACTAGGTGGTGAAACTGGCGCTCAATGTCCGCCAGGCTGTCAAAAATGTCGGCGTGGTCAAACTCCAGGTTGTTGAGCACGGCGGTGCGCGGCCGGTAGTGGACGAACTTGCTGCGCTTGTCAAAAAATGCAGTGTCGTACTCATCGGCTTCGATCACGAATACCGAACCACCGGAAGACGAAGTAGCCCCATAGGGGGCAAGCCTGGGGGCACCCAACCTCGCCGAAAAACCAAAGTTCAAGGGCACGCCACCCACCAAAAAGCCCGGCTGCAGGCCCGCGCACTCCAATATCCAGGTCAACATGGCCGTGGTGGTGGTTTTGCCGTGGGTGCCAGCCACGGCCAGCACATGGCGACCCTGCAAGATGTGTTCAGCGAGCCACTGTGGGCCGCTGGTGTAGGGCGCGCCGGTATCCAAAATGGCCTCGATCAGCGGGAATTTGGCCACTCCGGCCTCCGTGCGGCTGCGGCTCACGGTGTTACCGATGACAAACATATCGGGCTTGAGCGCCAGCTGGTCCGCGCCATAGCCTTCAATGAGCTCGATGCCCAAAGCGCGCAATTGGTCGCTCATGGGCGGGTACACGCCCGCGTCGCAACCGGTGACCCGGTGGCCGGTCTCGCGCGCCAGCGCCGCCAAGCCCCCCATAAAAGTGCCACAAATGCCCAAGATATGAATATGCATCGTGCGAGTTTAGCGACCCACCCCTGCCCGGCCAGCGACGGCGGCGGGCACAATGCGTCCATGGAAAGTTACCAAGCTGAGATTGCCGCAGCAGCAGCCCGGTTGGTTGTGGAAGAAGGGCTGGACTACGGCGCCGCCAAGCGCCGCGCTGTCAAGCAGCTCGGTGCAGCCGGGCGCGGCGGACTGCCCGACAACCACGAAGTAGAAGCGGCGGTCGAGGAATACATAGCGCTGTTTTGCGCCGACACCCAGCCGCACGAGCTGCGCGCGCTGCGCGAACTGGCCTTGCATTGGATGCAGCGCTTGGCGCGCTTTCAGCCGCACCTGGGCGGCGCGGTCTGGCGCGGCACCGCAACCCGGCGTTCTGACATCTACTTGCAGCTGTTTTGCGAAGACTCGAAGGCGGCCGAAATCGCGCTGATCGACATGGGCATACGTTTTGAGGTGCGCTCGGTGCCCGGCTTTCACGGGGAGTTGGTAGATGCGCTCAGCGTGCACGCGCGCTGCGTGCCATTGCAGGAAAACATCGGGGTGCACCTGCTGGTCTATGACAAGGACGATATTCGCGGCGCTCTGCAGCCGGATGACCGGGGTCGCAGCCCGCGTGGCGACACCGCCGCCTTGCAACGCTTGATGGACAATGCTGCACCATGAGCCACAAAACCACCCCATACGACATGCCACCGACTACAGCAAGCGAAGCGCCGCCCCCCCACGCTGGCGAAGTGCAAGCCGCAGTGGCGCACCTGCCGCGCCGCAGGTTATTAGGGGCCGCTGCAGCGATTGTGGTGGGCTCGGGCATCGCTACCGCCTGGGTGCGCGGCAAACAGTCTGAAGCAGCAGCCGTCACCGGTGCAATCCCGGCCTTTTGGAGCCTGAAATGGAATACGCCGACGGGGGCGGTGTTGGCGATGGCATCTTTCAAGGGGCGGCCCGTGTTGATCAACTTTTGGGCTACTTGGTGCCCTCCCTGCGTGGAAGAATTGCCGCTAATCAACGCCTTTTTCAAGGAAAACCAAGCAAACGGATGGCAAGTTCTGGGTTTGGCGGTGGATAAGCCAGCGCAGGTCCAGGCCTTCCTCAGCAAGACGCCCCTCGCCTTTCCGGTGGCCATGGCGGGTTTTGATGGCACCGAACTCAGTCGCGGCCTCGGTAATGCGACTGGCAGTTTGCCGTTTTCCGTGGCATTGGATGGCCAAGGAGAAGTTATTCAGCGGAAAATGGGGCGCCTTGACGTCAGTGATTTGACCTTGCTGCGTGGTCTAAAATAGGTCCCACCCGGCGGCGCTTACCTTTATATCGCCGCGCGGGCGCCGTGAAGATTAAAGATCTTCACCCAGTTTGACGGATCTTGTTAAAAGTTGAAGACAACTCCTCAGGACTCCGCTTGGTTTTAGGAAAAATTCGCTGCAATGCGAAAACGCACATAGGGAGCCCCCATGGATTTACGCAAACTCAAAACCCTGATTGACCTGGTATCGGACTCCAACGTCTCCGAGCTTGAAATTACCGAAGCTGAAGGCAAAGTCCGCATTGTCAAGGGCTCCAACGCCGTGGTGCAGGGCTATGCACCCGCGCCGACGCACCTGGCGCCCATTGTGGCGGCTCCTGTGCCGGTTGCGGTGGCAGAAGCAGCGACCCCCGAGGCGCCGGATGTGCACGCCGTGAAGTCACCCATGGTTGGCACCTTTTACCGATCTGCCTCCCCCGGCGCAAAATCCTTTGTCGAAGTGGGTGACATGGTCAAGGAAGGCGACACGATCTGCATCATTGAAGCCATGAAAATCCTCAACGAAATTGAGGCTGACAAGGCCGGCAAGGTTATCCAAATCCTGTGCGACAACGGCCAGGCGGTGGAGTACGGGCAATTGCTGCTGACCATCGAATAGGCCACTGACCCCCATGTTCAAAAAAATCCTGATTGCCAACCGTGGCGAAATCGCCCTGCGGATCCAGCGCGCGTGCCGTGAGTTGGGCGTCAAGGCGGTGATGGTGTATTCGGAGGCAGACCGCGATGCCAAGTACGTCCGATTGGCAGAAGAGGCCGTGTGTATTGGACCAGCCGCATCCAACCTCAGCTACCTCAACATGCCGGCCATCATTTCTGCTGCGGAGGTGACCGACGCGGAAGCCATTCATCCGGGCTACGGCTTTTTGAGTGAAAACGCCGATTTCGCTGAACGGGTTGAAAAGAGCGGATTCCAATTCATTGGCCCAACGCCCGAGTCCATCCGCCTCATGGGTGACAAAGTTTCAGCCAAACAGGCCATGATCCGCGCGGGGGTGCCCTGCGTTCCGGGCTCTGAGGGCGAGTTGCCAGACGATCCGGTGCAAATTCGGCGCATAGCAAAGACCGTGGGCTACCCTGTCATCATCAAGGCCGCTGGCGGAGGCGGTGGACGCGGCATGCGCGTCGTGCACACTGAGGCGGCTCTGATCAATGCTGTGGCCATGACCAAGGCCGAAGCCGGCGCAGCCTTTGGAAACCCGGCGGTGTACATGGAGAAATTCCTCCAGAACCCGCGCCATATTGAAATCCAGGTGCTGGCAGACACCTTCAAAAACGCGGTGTACTTGGGTGAACGCGATTGCTCGATGCAGCGGCGCCACCAAAAGATTTTGGAAGAAGCGCCAGCACCCGGCATCAACCGCAAGCTGATCGAGCGCATTGGCGAACGCTGCGTCACTGCGTGCAAAAAAATGGGCTACCGGGGCGCGGGCACGTTTGAGTTTTTGTACGAGGCGGGCGAGTTTTACTTCATCGAAATGAACACGCGGGTGCAAGTGGAGCACCCCGTCACAGAGATGATCACTGGCATTGACATCGTCAAAACCCAGATCATGGTCGCCGCGGGCGAGAAGCTGCCTTTCACCCAACGGCAAATCACGATCAAGGGCCACGCCATTGAGTGCCGCATCAACGCCGAAGACCCTTACAAATTCACCCCTTCGCCCGGTCGGATCACCACTTGGCACGCGCCGGGCGGTCCGGGTGTGCGGGTGGATTCGCACATCTACACCAATTATTTTGTGCCGCCAAACTACGACTCTATGATCGGCAAGCTGATCGTGCACGGCGACACCCGCGAGCAGGCTTTGGCGCGCATGCGAACCGCCTTGCTGGAAACAGCGGTCGAAGGCATCAACACCAACATCCCGCTACACCGGGAACTGATGGTGGATGCGAAGTTCATGGCCGGGGGCACCAATATCCATTACCTGGAACATTGGCTGGAGCAGCACAAGCGCTGAAATCGACCATGTTTGAACTGCGCCTGATGTGCCCGGAACACCGGGTAGAAGCTGTGAGCGAGGCGCTTGACGCTTTGGACGCCTTGAGCGTGAGCGTGGAAGACGCCGATGCGCAGACCGACGCCGAAGTAGCGCTTTTTGGCGAGCCGGGCATGCCCGCGCCCAAAGAAGGCTGGCAACGCTCTCGCCTGACGGCCTTGTTCGCCGACGAACTTGCGGCGACGCAGGCGGGCGCGCTCCTCCAAGCACAAGACTTTTTTGACAGTTGCAGCGTTCTGGGCACCAGCGCGGTGCCCGATCAGGACTGGGTGCGATTGACCCAATCCCAGTTTGCGCCAGTGGACATCACACCCACGTTTTGGATTGTGCCCACCTGGCACACGCCACCGGAGGCCGCACAAACCGTGATTCGGCTCGACCCAGGCCTGGCGTTTGGCACCGGTACCCACCCTACCACCCGTATGTGCTTGCGATGGATCGCCGCATATTCCATGCCGGAAACGGTATTGGACTACGGGTGTGGCTCAGGCATATTGGCCATCGCA
>CAIYQF010000423.1 GCA_903928325.1 uncultured beta proteobacterium
ACCGGCACGCAGATCAACATCGAGGAAGACGGCACCATCACCATCGCCTCCAGCGACCCGGCTAAGGCCGAAGAAGCCAAGCGCCGCATTGAGCAGATCACCGCTGAAGTGGAAATTGGCAAGACCTACGAAGGCCCAATCACCAAGATCTTGGACTTCGGCGCACTGGTCAACCTGATGCCTGGTAAAGACGGTTTGCTCCACATCAGCCAAATCTCGCACGACCGCGTCGAGAAGGTCACCGACTACCTGACCGAAGGCCAGATCGTGCGGGTCAAAGTGCTGGAAACCGACGAAAAAGGCCGGATCAAGCTGTCGATGAAGGCGCTGCTGGACCGCCCCATGCACGGCGGCAACGGCCACGGCGACCACGCCTAAGCAGCTTAGTAGCCAATAAAGCGCACGCTGGCGCCATCTATCAGCGTGCGTTTTTTGCATTCAAGCCTATGAACGCCATTGAAATATCTTCCTTCGGTGCCCCCGAGGTGTTGCGCTTGACCGAGCGTGCCGCGCCCGTGCCTGGCATCGGCGAGCTGCTGATTCAGGTCAGCGCCAGCGGGATCAACCGGCCCGACGTGTTGCAGCGCATGGGTTTGTACCCCGCCCCCGCTGACGCATCGGATATTCCGGGGCTGGAGGTGGCTGGTGTCATCCTCTCGGGCGACGCACAAGCCATGGCGGCAGCCCATATGCAAGTGGGCGACCGCGTCTGCGCTTTGGTGGCTGGCGGCGGCTACGCAGAACTGTGCGTGGCGCCGGTGGCCCAATGTTTGCCTATTCCGCAAGGTTTGACGGAAATGGAGGCCGCAGGCCTGCCCGAGACGTTTTTCACCGTGTGGAGCAATGTGTTTGACCGGGGGCGTTTGCAGCCGGGCGAGACCTTGCTGGTGCAAGGCGGCTCCAGCGGCATTGGCGTGACGGCCATTCAAATCGCCAAAGCGCTTGGCGCCACCGTCATCGTGACCGCAGGCAGCGACGTAAAGTGCGCCGCCTGTGTGGCGCTGGGCGCGGACCATGCCATCAATTACAAGACCCAGGACTTTGAAGCCGAGGTGCTGCGCCTGACGCAAGGCCGTGGCGTGGACGTGGTGCTCGATATGGTGGCCGGCGCCTACGTGGCCAAAGAACTCAATTGCCTGGCCGAAGATGGCCGCTTGGTCATCATCGCCGTGCAAGGCGGCGTGCAAGCCGAGGTGAACGCGGGCTTGGTGATGCGCAAGCGCCTGACCGTGACCGGTTCGACCCTGCGCGTGCGCCCGTTAGCCTTTAAGGCGGCGATTGCCCAAGCGCTGCTGCGCCAGGTGTGGCCGCTGCTGGCCCATGGGCGTATCAAACCAGTGGTGCATGCGGTGTTTGCAGCGGCCGACGCGGGCCAGGCACATGCCATGATGCAAGCAAGCGACCACGTGGGAAAAATTGTTCTGGATTGGAAGCCAGCATGAAGAAGCTGATCGCGGGCAACTGGAAGATGAACGGCAGCTTGGAGGTCAACGCGGCCTTGGTCCAGGCGCTGCTGGCCGACACCAGCGCCTGGACCTGCGACGTGGCAGTCTGCGTGCCGCCGGTGTACTTGGCACAGGTACAAGCCTTGGTTCAAGGCAGCCGCCTGGACTTGGGCGCGCAGGACGTGTCGGCACACCAAGAGGGCGCGTTCACGGGCGAGGTTTCTGCTTCCATGCTCAAGGACTTCGGCGTGCGTTACTGCATCGTCGGCCATTCGGAACGGCGCCAGTACCACCAGGAGAGCGACGCGACCGTGGCCCTCAAAGCGCAGCGCGCGCTGGCCGCTGGCATCACTCCCATTGTTTGCGTGGGCGAGACGCTGGCGCAGCGCGATGCCGGTCTGACCGAAGAGGTGGTGAAGCGTCAACTGGCCGCCATGGTGCACACCAACGGCCATTGCATCAGCGAGATTGTGCTGGCATACGAGCCCGTGTGGGCAATTGGCACCGGCAAAACGGCCAGCCCGCAGCAGGCGCAGCAGGTGCACCATGTGCTGCGCAGGCAGTTGCAGGCCGCCAGCCAGCATGCCGACCGGGTGCGCATTTTGTACGGTGGCAGCATGAATGCCAGCAATGCTGGCGCCTTGCTTGCGCAGCCTGACATAGACGGTGGTTTGATTGGTGGCGCAGCGCTCAAAGCGCTGGATTTTTTGTCGATTGTGGCGACTGCCCGCTGAAGCGGGTAGCCAAGTTTTTCCTTGTAGGAGTTGAAGATGGGCTATGTGGTAACAGTAATTTTGACGGTTCAGATGGTTTCTGCCGTCGCGATGATGGGCCTGATTCTGGTGCAGCACGGCAAAGGAGCCGACATGGGTGCAGCCTTTGGCAGCGGCGGTTCGGGCAGTTTGTTTGGGGCCAGCGGCAGCGCCAATTTCCTCTCCCGCACCACGGCGGTTTTGGCGACCGTGTTTTTCGTCTGCACTCTGGCCTTGGCCTATTTTGGCAATTTGCGCCCGGCGGGCACGAGTAGCGTCCTCGAGCGTGCTGCCGTGGCTGCTCCTGCGGCTGCTAGCGCACCGGCGCCTGCTGCATCGGGCGCTGCCCAAATCCCGTCCAACTAAGCCGCAGGATAAATCGGTTACGGGGGAAAGCGCCCCTAAATCAGGGTAAACTCTAGGTCGCGTCGGAGCGCAAAAATAGCCGCAAGGCACCTTAAGCGATCCAGACAAAGTAGAGCCGCCGTCGTGGTGAAATTGGTAGACACGCTATCTTGAGGTGGTAGTGGCGAAAGCTGTGCGAGTTCGAGTCTCGCCGACGGCACCATAGCAAAAGTGCGCCGCCTTGGGTTGCAAGGCCAGCGCAAGTATCGGCGATCAGAATTTGGCTATGAACTTGGATCAATACCTTCCCGTCTTGTTGTTCATCCTGGTCGGCATTGGCGTCGGCATCATTCCGCAGGTGCTGGGCTATGTCTTGGGCCCCAACCGCCCCGATACAGCGAAAAACTCCCCTTATGAGTGTGGTTTCGAGGCGTTTGAAGACGCCCGCATGAAGTTTGACGTGCGCTACTACCTCGTTGCCATTCTGTTTATTTTGTTCGACCTGGAGATTGCGTTTCTGTTTCCCTGGGCGGTTTCGCTCAAGGAGATCGGTCCCATGGGTTTCTGGTCTGTGATGGTTTTCCTGGCCATTCTGGTCGTGGGTTTCGCCTACGAATGGAAAAAAGGTGCCCTGGATTGGGAGTAGATGAATGATTGAAGGCGTCCTCAACGAAGGCTTTGTCACTACGAGTTACGACTCGGTGTCGAACTGGGCCAAAACCGGGTCTATTTGGCCCATGACGTTTGGCTTGGCCTGCTGCGCCGTAGAAATGATGCACGCCGCTGCCGCGCGCTAT
>CAIYQF010000424.1 GCA_903928325.1 uncultured beta proteobacterium
CCTGCGGAGCGGTTCCACCCTGGCCTGCCCTGATTGCGCAGTTGGCACCCAGGCCGGCCGCACGTTGAAACGCATCCGACGGAGGTGTGGCGAATTTGGACTGATACGGTATCCGGAGTTAATCACCAGCGAAGGAAGCGGGCGGGTCGCGCCGCGCGGACTGAGCTGGTGAATAACTCCGCCGGCGACAATACTGTCGCCGGCCCGTTTCCGGTCCCACCGGGGGCACGGCTCATTTGGACCAGCCCTGCGAGGGTTAGCCGCAGATTGCCGTCCCCGGTGGTGGCCGTCGCGCCGAAGGCTGAGAGAACTTCGCCCCCTGAGGGTTCGTGTATCAGTTCGCCTGGGTCGCGGCGGTCGGAGTCGGTGCGTGCCGCCCGTACCATGAACCAAAATTGGAACCAACACGTTAGTTTTGCGGCCCTAGACTGGGCCAGCGATCATCACGACGTCCTCGTCCTGAACCGCCACGGGGTGGTGCAGGCCGAGTTTCGGTTCGCCCACAGCGCGGCTGGCTGGGGCGAGTTCACCGCCAAAATGCAACCCTTCACCGGCGCGCCCATCACCCTGGAAACTTCCAGCGGTCCCGCCGTGGATCAACTGCTCCAGCGCGGCTGGGCGGTTTACCCGGTCGCGCCCACGGCGGCGGCGCGTTACCGCGAGCGCAAGGTGCCCAGCGGCACCAAGACCGACCGGCATGACACGTGGGCGCTGGCAGACGCCCTGCGCACCGACGGCCATGCCTGGCGGCCGTTGCGGCCGCAGGATGCAGCCACCGCCACCTTGCGCGCCCTCTGTCGCGACGAGCTGGCCCTGATTGAACAGCGCACCGCGCTGGTCAACCAGTTGCAGGCGGCATTGCGCGAGTATTATCCGGCTGCCTTGGAAGGGTTTGACGACTGGACGGCCCCGCACGCTTGGGCGCTGGTGTTGCAGTTCCCCACGCCCGGGCAGTTGCAGGCGGCGGGCCAACGGAAATGGGAAAAGTTCCTGCACACGCACCACCTCTGGCGGCCACAGACTGCGGCCAGTCGGTTGGCACTGTTTGCCCAGGCCAACGCGCTGCCCGCCAGTCCGGCGGTCACTGCCGCCAAAAGCCTGCTGGCCGTCAGCCTGGCCAAAATCCTGGTGACCCTCCAGACGCAACTGGATGAATACCGCCGCCGCATTACGGACGCCTTCGGGCAGCATCCCGACCACGACGTGTTCGGCTCGCTCCCCGGGGCCAAGGCCATCCTGGGGCCGCGGCTGCTGGGGGAAATCGGGGCGGTGCGTGCGGAATATCCCGAGGCCGCCGCCTTGCTGTGTCAGGCGGGGGTCAGCCCGGTCAGCTACCAGAGCGGCAAGGTTAACCGCTGTCGGCTGCGACGGGCGTGTAACAAGGTGCTGCGGGCCACGGTGCATCTGTGGGCCAACAGCAGCCGACTGACCTGTCCGTGGGCGCAGGCCTATTACGGGCAGAAACGCGCCGAAGGGCAAAGCCACGCCAGCGCCTTGCGCTGCCTGGGCAAACGTTGGCTCAAAATCCTGTGGCGGCTCTGGATCAACGGCGAACGCTACGATGAAGCCAAATATCTGGCGCAACTCCAACAGCGCGGATCCCTGACTTGGACCAAGCTGCAAACCACCCCAGCCTTGTGAATAACTTATATGAAAAAACCACTTGTAAACCAGAGAACATCTGCGGCGGCAAGCGCAGCGCGACGCCGCTTTGCCACGCGCGCATCAAGTGGCGGCTCCGGCCAAAACCGCCGGGCGGATGTCGCCTGGCAAACCGGACGCGTTTGGGCTGGCGAGTGGGAAAGCGGCGTCGCCGCTCCGCTTTGCCGCCGCAG
>CAIYQF010000425.1 GCA_903928325.1 uncultured beta proteobacterium
AGAACTTCCCCAGCGCCTTGCTCAAGCTCTTTAACGGTGAAAACTTTGGCAAGTTGGTGCTGGAAGTCGCCAGCGCCTAACCTTCACGTTAAAGGTCCGCGAGTGCGGTCTACCCGGTAAACGCCGCGTAGACCAAATTGCGAAACAGGGGCCGGAAGTAATCGCGCTGGTTAGGCGCCTGCGACATCAAGATCGCAAAAAGGTCGTTGGCCGGGTCCACCCAAAAGGTGGTGCCCGCAATGCCGCCCCAGGAATACAAACCCACGGCGCCGGGCAAGGTTTCCATGCCTTCTGAGAGGCGCACCGAAAAGCCCAGGCCAAAACCGGTGCCTCGCCCCAGCATGTCGCCCGAGCGCTCGGTGCTTTGCTGGCCTAGGCCGCCCAGGTGGTCTGAGGTCATCAGCCGCACAGAGGCGGGGCTCACAATGCGCTGCCCCAGCAGCGTGCCGCCGTTGCACAGGCATTGCACAAATCGCGCGTAGTCTTGCGCGGTGGACGCCAGGCCCATGCCGCCCGCTTCCATGTGGGGCACCACGCGCAGGTCGATCAATGCCATGGGCGTGCCGCCATCGGGGTCGTGGGCAAACTGCTCGGCGATGCGGTGCTGCTGCGCGGGCGGCACGCTAAAGCCGGTGTCCACCATGCCCAAGGGCGCGATGATGTGCTCGTGCAGGTATGCGCCCAGGGTCTGGCCGCTGACCACCTCCACCAGCGCGCCCAGCAAATCGGTGGCGCGGCTGTAGGCCCAGATGCTTCCGGGTTCAAACATCAAAGGCATTTCGGCCAGCGCGCGGGCAAACTCGCGGTTGCTGCGCGCACGCGAACCCAGCTTGGCCTGTGCGTACATGCGCTGGATGGGCGCGCTGCCGGTGATCTCGTAGGTCAAGCCCGCCGTATGGCAGAGCAAATCTTGCACCGTGGGCGCGCGCCGGGGTGGGCGCAAGTGCATGGTTTCACCCTCAAAGTGCGCCAGGGGCACGTTGGCAAACTCGGGCAGGTGCTTGGCCACCGGGTCGCTTAAGAGCAGCTGGCCGCGCTCCATGAGTTGCATCACCGCCACCGAGACCAGGGGCTTGGTCATGGAATAAATGCGAAAAATCGCGTCCAGCCCCATGACTTTGCCCGCCTGCGGGTCTTGCTGGCCCAGCGCTTGGTGCAACACGACGCGCCCTTTGCGCGCCAACAGCACCACGGCGCCGGGCAGGCGGCCAATGTCCACTTCGCGCTGCAATACCGCGCCGATGTTGCGGCAACGGCCGGCGTCAAAGCCCAGGGTCTGGGGCAAGGCGGTGGGCAGGGGTTCGGGGTAGGTCAAGGCGGTCATGGGCGGGCGTTCAGTTGGGTTTAGGGGTAGAAGCTGGCGCGGCTTCTTGCTCTTGCAGCAGGCGCCACATCACCTTGCCTGCGCCGCTTTTGGGCAGCGCGTCGACAAATTGCACCGCGCGCGGCACCTTGTAGACCGCCATGTTCTCGCGGCACCAGTCGATGAGCTCTTGTTCGCTGACCGTGCCCTGGTGGCTGGCGCGCACCACCACCACTGCCTTGACGGATTCGCCCCGGTAGGCGTCCTGGGTGGCGATGATGCAAGCCTCTTGGATGGCGGGGTGGCGAAACATCAGCGCTTCTACTTCCGCAGGCCACACCTTAAAACCCGAGGCGTTGATCATGCGCTTGAGCCGGTCGGTCATAAAGAAGTAGCCGTCCTCGTCCACCCGCCCCAAGTCGCCGGAGCGGAAAAAGCGCTGGCCGTCGATTTCTACAAAGGCCTGGGCCGTAGCGTCCGGGCGCTTCCAGTAGCCTTGGAAGATTTGCGGCCCGCGCATGACGATCTCGCCGGCCTCGCCCACCGGCATTTCGGCCAGGGTCTCGGGGTCCACCACCCGCGCGTCCACGCCGATGAAGGGCACGCCCAGGCACTGTTGCTTGGGCGCGTCGGGCGGGTTGCTGTGCGAGGGCGCCGCCGTTTCGGTCAGGCCATAGCCTTCCACATAGCGCAGGCCAAACTGCTCCCACAGGCGCTGGGCCACGGCCTGCGGCATGGCAGCACCGCCTCCGCCAATCATCACCAGGCTGGAGAGGTCAAAGTAGGCAAAGTTGGGGCTGCCCATCAGGTCAATCACCATGGTGGGGATGTTGGTCCAGTGGGTGACGCGCCACTTGGCGATCAAGGCACCGGCAAGCTCTCGGTCCCAGCGGGGCATGAGCACCATGGTGGCGCCGCAGCAAATATTGGTGTGCATCAGGCTGACCATGCCGGTGATGTGGAACATGGGCACCACCATCAAAGTGACGTTTTCCATGCTGCCATTGCCCCACAGCGCGCTAGCCATGGCGTTGTGCATGATGCTCGAATGCAAATGCATGCAACCCTTGGGCAGCCCGGTGGTGCCGCTGGTGTAGGGCAGCAGCGCCAGGTCGTCGGCATCCACCGCGAGCACTGGTGGGGCGACCTCGCAGGCCAAAGCATCGGTCCAGGCGTGTACCTGCCCGTTCGCCAAATCTGGCATGGGGTGGCGGGACAGCAGCCAGTCGTGCCAGGCCGCAGGTGGCGCATCGTCACCGGCTTGGGGGTCAAAGGCATCGGTGAAGTGGGTCACGACCAGATGGGCGAGCCGCTGGTCGGCGGGCAGCGCGTTGCTGGCCTTGGCCAATTCTGCGGCCAGATCGGCGGTGGTCACCGCCACGCGGGCGTCGGGGTCGGCGATGTAGTGTTTGAGTTCTTCGGCCCGGTTCATGGGGTTGACCGGCACCACCACCGCGTTGGCGCGCAAGATACCAAAGTGCGCAATCACCAATTGCGGGCAGTTTTGCATGCTGAGCACCACCCGGTCGCCTTTTTTCACCGCCAATGCACCCAAATAGGCCGCAAAAGCCTCGGCCTGTTGTTTTAACTCGGCATAGCTGAGTCGGCGCCCAAAGAACACCAGCGCCGTTTTGTGCGGAAAGCGACGGGCGTTGGACTCCAGGTTGTCCCATAGCGATGTGGCGGGCACGGTGATGCGGTGGGGCAGGCGATTGGGCCAGAAGCGGTAGTGCGAAGCAGGGGGACGCTTAGGGTCGGGGGTGGCGGTCATGTCGATGGATCACCTATGGATAGTGGATTTGTGCACGGGTGGTTTTGTACTCGGCCAGCGCAGACCCGCACCATAGCGCGGGGGCCCCGTGGCCACGAGCAGCCGTGTCACAGGCGCGACGATCGGCCGGGCGCAACCGATTCTCGTGCGTTTAGTGCCTCAACCTTGCTTGAACGCGCAGGCCATGAAAAGTGGCGCTTATATTTTTTGTTGTGACCTTTTGATCGCAAACCCTGTGTGGCACGCAGTTGAAACCATGTAAAGTTCCCATTGATCGCCTCACCTTGTGCGGTGGCGACATTTTTTCTGGCGCCCGAGCCCATTTTCCAAACCCCAACTTGGAGTAATCCTATGCATTCAACGTCTTTCAAATTGCTGTACGCATCCATGGCGGTCATGGCATCCCTTGCTGCATTGCCAGCCCATGCGGGCAAAACCGTAGACGCTATCAAGGCACGCGGCCAGGTGATCTGCGGCGTACACACCGGGCTAGCTGGCTTTAGTGCGGCCGACTCCAACGGCAAATGGTCGGGCATCGATGTGGACATGTGCCGCGCCGTGGCCGCTGCGACCTTGGGTGACGGCGAAAAAGTGAAATTTGTGCCGTTGACCGCCCAAGCGCGTTTTACGGCCCTGCAGTCCGGCGAGGTCGACATGCTGTCGCGCAACACCACCTTTACCCTGACGCGCGATGCCTCACTTGGCTTGAGCCAGACCGCCGTGGTCTATTACGACGGGCAGGGCTTTATGGTTCCGGTGAAAAGCAAGATCAAAAGCGCCAAACAGCTCAAGGGCCAGACCGTGTGCGTGCAATCTGGCACCACCACTGAGAAAAACCTGACCGATTACTCCAAGGCCAACAGCCTGAACATCAAGCCCGTCGTGTTTGAAAAGCTCGACGCCGTGGAAGGCGCATACTTTTCGGGCCGCTGCATCTCTTACACCACCGACGCTTCGGGCCTGGCATCGGTACGCAACAAGTCGGCCAAAAACCCTGCCGATCACCTGATTCTTCCTGAGCTGATTTCCAAAGAACCTTTGGGCCCCTTGGTGCGCCGCGGTGACGACGAATGGGCTGCCATCGTGAAGTGGACTATTTTTGGTCTGCTGGAGGCCGAAGAAAACGGCATCACCCAGGCCAATGTGGACGAACTCAAGTCCACCAGCAAAGACCCGGTCATCGGGCGCATTTTGGGTTCTTCCGAGGACACCGGCAAGCTGCTGGGTCTGGACAAGGAATGGATGGCCAACGCCATCAAAGCCACCGGCAACTATGGCGAAATCTTCGAGCGTAACGTCGGCCCCAAATCAGCCTTGCAACTGCCACGCGGTCTGAACAACCTGTGGAACAAAGGCGGCATCCAGTACGCACCGCCCATCCGCTAATCGGTCTTTGCGCGGGGACTGCCCAGCTCCCGCAGCCCCAAGGGCAGATGCAATTGCATTGCGCTGCCCTTTTTTTCATTCTGAACTTTTGCCCCACGCAACTCGACCCACGCCCCAAAACCTATGTCTACCGAACGCATTGCACCGCCAAAAAAGCGCTGGTCCTGGCGCAGCCAGGCCTTTCGCGCGCTGGTCTACCAGGTGCTGGCCCTGGCCGTAATTGGCGGCCTGGTCTGGTACCTGGCGCACAACACTGCCACAAATATGCGCCAGCGTGGCATCCAAAGCGGCTTTGGCTTCTTGCTGGGCACGGCGGGCTTTGACATTGGTGAGAGTTTGTTTGCTTTTGACTCGGGCGAATCCCTGATGCAAGCGTTTTTTGTAGGGTTGACCAACACGCTGCGCGTGGCGGTCCTGGGCATTGTGCTGACCACGCTGTTGGGCACGCTGCTGGGTGTGGGGCGTTTTGCCCGCAACGCCTTGGTGCGCGGCCTGTGCCGGGTGTATGTCGAGGCGTTTCGCAATATTCCGCTGCTGCTGCAACTGCTGATGTGGTACCTGTTTTTCACCGAGGTGTTGCCCGAGGCAGCGCAGGCCTGGCAGCTCGGGCCTTTGTTTTTGAGCAAGGGCGGGCTGAATTTTCCGATTCCCGTGTGGGCGCTAGGGCACCAACTGGCCGCTGCCGGGCTCGTCGTCGGATTTGGAGGCGCCTTGTTTTGGCGCGCAAGGGCCCGTAGGCTGTTTGAAGCTGACGGGCAGGTGCGCAGCCTGTTCTGGACGCCCCTGGCACTGATGCTGGCCTGCGGCGTGGTGGGCTGGCTCATCGGTGGCGCACCGACGGAAACCGACGCGCCCATGCGCGGCGAGTTCGCCATTGAAAACGGCGGCGCGCTTACGCCCGAATTTTTGTCACTGCTGGTGGGGCTGACCACTTACACTGCCGCGTTTGTGGCCGAGGTGGTGCGTGGCGGCATCCAGTCGGTATCGCTGGGCCAGGCGGAGGCCGCCAGCGCACTGGGCTTGTCGCAAGGGCAAAGCATGCGTTTGGTGATGCTGCCGCAGGCGCTGCGGGTGATCATTCCGCCCATGACCAACCAGTACCTCAACCTCACCAAAAACTCCTCGCTGGCCGTGGCCATTGGCTACCCCGATGTGGTGTCGATCGCCAACACCGCCATCAACCAGACCGGCCGCGCGGTGGAGTGCATTGCGCTCATCATGGTGGTGTACCTCAGCACTTCGTTGTTTACCTCGCTGCTGATGAACTGGTACAACGCCCGCGCGGCCATCCAAGAGCGTTAAGGACGGATACCCGCTATGTCTACAGTTACCGCAATTGCCGCACGCCCGGCCCCCAACCACAGCAGCGGCGCTTTGGCGTGGTGCCGCGCCAACCTGTTCCATGACTGGAAAACCACGCTGGGCACCCTCGTCATCGGCCTGGTGCTGCTGGCCGTGGTGCCACGTTTGCTGAATTGGGCCTTGGTAAACGCCGTATGGAGCGGCGGCTATGAGACATGCCACGCCGCCAACGGCGCTTGCTGGGCGGTGGTGCACGAGAAATTTCGCTTCATCTTGTTTGGCCGCTACCCGCACGAAGAGCATTGGCGCGCACTGATCTGCACCGTGATGCTGCTGGGCCTGATTTTGGCCAGTTGCACCCGCGCTTTCTGGAAACCCTGGCTGGCGCTTGTGTGGCTGGTGGTGCTGGCAGCCTACTTTGCCCTTATGCGTGGTGGCTTTGGCGGCCTGCGCCAGGTGGAAACCGATCTGTGGAGCGGCCTGCCCTTGACAATTTTGCTGGCCTCCTTGTCCATGGTCATGGCATTTCCGATTGCCGTTTTCATTGCGCTTGGGCGGCGCTCGGGCATGCCGGCTATTCGCAGCCTGTGCACCGTCTACGTCGAACTGATTCGCGGCGTGCCGCTGATTTCGGTGCTGTTCATGGCCTCCTTCATGTTCCCGCTGCTTATGCCACAGGGCTTCAACATCGACGTATTGGTCCGGGTGCTGGCCGGCATCACTTTGTTTGCGGCGGCCTATATGGCCGAGGTGATTCGCGGCGGCTTGCAGGCCATTCCCAAGGGACAAGTCGAGGCGGCAGCCACCTTGGGTTTGTCGTACTGGCAAATGCAGCGCATCGTGGTCCTGCCACAGGCATTGGCCATGGTGGTGCCGGGGCTGATGAACAACTTTATTTCCACCTTCAAAGATACGTCTTTAGTGGCCATCGTCAGTCTGTACGAGCTGACCGGCGCCATGGGCATGGCCATGAATTCGGACGCCAACTGGCGGCCCTTTCGCATTGAGGGCTACCTCTTCATTGCCATGATTTATTTTGTGTGTTGCTTCTCCATGTCGCGCTACAGCCAGTGGATTGAAGCCCAAGTCAACAAAAGCAAGCAGCGCTAAGGAAACGCCATGTCAACACCCATCATCCAGTTCGACAAAGTCAACAAGTGGTACGGCAACAACTTTCATGTGCTGCGCGACATTGACCTCAACATCGCCCAGGGCGAACGCATCGTGGTTTGCGGCCCCTCGGGCTCGGGCAAGTCCACGCTGATTCGCTGCATCAACCGGCTGGAAGAACACCAGCAGGGCCACCTGACCGTAGACGGCGTCGAACTCACCGACGACGTCAAGGCCATCGACGACGTGCGCAAGAAGGTGGGCATGGTGTTCCAGCAGTTCAACCTTTTCCCCCACCTCACTGTGCTGGAGAACCTGACCCTGTCGCCCATGTGGGTGGGCAAGCTGCCCAAGAAAGAAGCCGAAGAACGCGCCATGGAGCAGTTGCGCCGCGTGCGCATTGCCGAACAGGCACAGAAATACCCGCTGCAACTCAGCGGCGGCCAGCAGCAGCGCGTGGCCATCGCCCGGGCCCTGTGCCTGACGCCCAAAATCATGCTGTTTGACGAGCCCACTTCGGCGCTGGACCCCGAGATGATCAAGGAAGTGCTCGACGTGATGATCGAGATGGCCGACCAGGGCATCACCATGGTCTGCGTCACCCACGAAATGGGCTTTGCCAAGGCGGTGGCCGACAGGGTTATATTCATGGACCAAGGGCAGATCGTGGAACAAAACAATCCCCACGACTTCTTCAACCACCCGCAAAGCGAACGCAGCCGCGACTTTCTGTCCAAAATCCTAGGCCATTGACTTGAACCCCACCCCCACCCACACCGACTTCGCCCACTCCAGCGCACTTCCTCCCGACTTCTCCCAAAGCCAGTTTCGCCACGCGCTGGGGCAATTTGCCACAGGGGTGACAGTGGTGACTGCCGTCAATCCTGAAGGTGGATTGGTGGGTTTAACCGTTAGTTCCTTCAATTCGGTGTCCTTGTCGCCCCCCTTGGTGCTTTGGAGTCTGGCGCTCAAGTCGAGCTCCATGGCCGCGCTGCTGGCTTGCAAGCACTACGCCATCAACGTCCTGTCGGCCGAACAGTCCGCGCTGGGCAGCCAGTTCGCCACCCGTGGCATTGACCGTTACGCCGGTGTGCATTGGCACCCAGGCCAGCACGGGGCGCCGCTGCTGGTGGGGGCGGTGGCCACGTTTGAGTGTTTCAACCGCAGCCGACACGAGGAAGGCGACCACATTATTTTTGTGGGCGAAGTGGAGCGCTGCAGCCACCGTGATCAGGTCGATCCTGTGGTCTACCACGGCGGCCAGTTCTATACCGGCGGCCTGCGCTAATGGAGGACGCCGCTGCCGGGCAGCGCAAAGAGCACCTGGATGCGCTGGCCATTGCGCTGCTGCTGAGCTGCTGCGCGTTTTGGGGCTTTCAGCAGGTGCTGGTCAAAGCCACGCTGGGCGAACTGGCGCCCATTTTTATGGCCGGCGTGCGCTTTGCCGGGGCAGCGGCTGTGTTATGGCTGTGGTGCCTGTGGCGCGGTGTGCCGCTGTGGCGGCGGGACGGCTCGCTGTGGCCGGGCCTGTTAGCGGGCTCGCTGTTTGCTATGGAATTTGTTTGTCTGTTTAGCGGCCTGCAGTTCACCGCCGCGTCGCGCATCACCGTGTTTTTGTACACCGCGCCGCTGTGGGCGGCGCTGGTGCTACCCTGGTTTATCCGGTCCGAGCGGCTCAGTGCCTTGCAATGGCTGGGCTTGCTGCTCGCTTTTCTGGCGGTGGGTTACACCTTGCGCGAGGGCTTTGCTGCGGGGCAGACCGCGCAGCAGCATTGGGGCGATTTGCTGGGCATTGGCGGCGCCATCGCCTGGGCGCTGACCACGGTGGTGCTGCGCACCACGCGGTTGAACCGCTTGGGCGCGGAAAAAATCCTTTTTTACCAAGTGGCGGTCAGCGCAGTGGCCCTGCCTGCGCTGTCCCTGGCGCTGGGCGAGGCCTGGAACTGGCATTGGAGCGCCTTTGCTGCGGGCTCGATGTTCCTGCAAACCGTGGTCGGCGCTTTTGCCAGCTACCTGTGCTGGGTGTGGCTGTTGGGCCGTTACCCCGCCACGCGCATGGGCTCGTTCGCCCTGTCCACGCCGCTTTTTGCGCTCTTGTTTGGCGCGCTGTGGCTGGGCGAGGCGGTAACCGCTGACCTGCTGGGCGCCCTGGCCATGGTGGGCCTCGGGATCACCTTGGTCAACCGGCGCAGAGGCTAGACAAAAAAAAGCCGCGCGGTCACCCGAGCGGCTTTTTGGGTTTCGAAGATGTTTACTTCAGCGCCTTGAAGCGCATGCGCTTGGGTTTGGCGCCCTCTTCGCCCAGGCGGCGTTTCTTGTCGGCCTCGTATTCTTGGTAGTTGCCGTCAAAGTAGACCCAATGGCTGTCGCCCTCGCAGGCCAGGATGTGGGTGGCAATGCGGTCCAAGAACCAGCGGTCGTGGCTAATGACCATCAGCGTGCCCGCAAACTCCAAGAGCGCGTCTTCCAAGGCGCGCAGGGTTTCCACGTCCAAATCGTTG
>CAIYQF010000426.1 GCA_903928325.1 uncultured beta proteobacterium
ACGGGGCGCTACTTTGAAGTGCCCTACGGTTGCATGGTTCCGATGGAAGTGGACAACCTGCTGGTGGCCGGGCGCTGTGTGGCCGGCGATATGGTGTCGCACGCCGCAATGCGCAACATGATGGCCTGCACCGTCACCGGCCAAGGCGCGGGCGTGGCCGCTGCGGTGTCGCTGCAACAAGACCAATCTACGGCCGAGGTGGACGTGAAGGCCGTTCAGGCCGAACTCGAACGCCAAGGCGTGCGCTTGCATTGACTCACCTACCATGACCCAAGCCCCTGACACCGACCTGCAAACCCTGGGCGTGAGCAAGCACTACGGCGGCTTTGCGGCGGTGGCCGATCTGTCGTTTCGCGTGGCGCGCGGCAGTTTTTTTAGCATTCTTGGGCCATCGGGCTGCGGCAAGACGACCTTGCTGCGCATGATTGCGGGCTTTCAAAGCCCGGACCAGGGCGACATCCTGATCGGTGGCAAGTCTATGCACGGCGTGCTGCCCAATAGGCGCCCGGTCAATATGGTGTTTCAGCACCTGGCGCTGTTTCCCATGATGTCGGTGGGCGACAACATTGGCTATGGCCTGGCCCGCCGGGGCATGGCCGCGCCCGAGATCAAACGCCGCGTGGGCGAAATGCTGGAGCGCGTAAGCCTGCCCGGTGCGCAGGCCAAGCGCATTGACCAGCTCTCGGGCGGGCAAAAGCAGCGGGTGGCAATAGCGCGCAGTCTGGTGCTTGAGCCCACTTTGCTGCTGCTGGACGAACCGCTGGGCGCGCTGGACCTGAAACTGCGCGAGCACATGAAGATTGAGCTCAAGCAGTTGCAGGCCGCCTTTGGCACCACCTTTGTCTACATCACGCACGACCAGTCGGAGGCACTGGTCATGTCGGACCATGTGGCGGTGATGCACCAGGGCCGGTTTGAGCAGCTTGGCACACCGCAGGACTTGTACTACCACCCCCAAACCCCTTTTGTCGCGGGCTTTGTGGGCGCCAACAACTGCTTGCAGGGCCGGGCCACCGCCGTGGACCCTGGCAGCATCACCCTGGTGACAGCGGGCGGACTGGAGCTGCGCGCGCGGCCCATGGGCGCGGTGGGGGTGGGCGACGCGGTGCAGGCCTTTGTGCGCCCCGAGGTGGCCCGCATTTCCCGCCAGGCGGACACTTTTGTCGGCCAGGGCCAAGTCGCCTACGGCGCCCAGGTGGAAAGCATTTTGTTTGACGGCGCCAACTCTGCGGTGCTGCTGCGCGAAGACAAAACCCGCCTGGAGTTCCGCATTGCGCTGCCCCAGACCGGCCAGTTCCAAGACCTGGTGGTGGGTGAGCGGGTGTTGTTCGGGTTTGACCCGCAGCGCGCGGTCTGCTTTGGCGCAGGTGCCCAGGCCAGCTGCTATGGCTCTTGACGCCATGTCCGTGGGCAAAACCCAGGCGCGGCTGATGCTCGCGCTGCTGCTGGCGCCGGCCGTGGTCTGGCTGGCGCTGCTGCTGGTGCTGCCGCATGTGGAACTGGCTGTTTTGTCCCTGCGCGTGCGCGTGGCCCCGCGCGTCTACGAACCCAGCTTGGCCCAGTTCGCCACCTTTTTTGGCGAGCCGCTGTATTGGCACACCTTTGTGCGCACCGCGCTCATGTCCATCGTGTCCACCGCCATCACCCTGCTGGTGGCTTTTCCCATGGCCTGGACGATCGCCAAGATTGCGCGCGGGCGCATCCAATCAACGCTGTTTGTGCTGTGCCTGATTCCGTTTTGGGTCAGCGAAACCGTGCGCGCCTTGGGTTGGATGATTTTGCTGCGCGAGTCTGGCGTGCTGCCGGGCGTGTTGGCGGCCTTGGGCATGACCGACAAGCCGGTGGAAATGCTCTACCACGACGGCACGATTTTGGTGGGCCTGGTTTACACGTCCATGCTGTTTATGGTGGTGCCGCTGGTCAGCGCCTTGGAGAGCCTGGACGACACGCTGATCGAGGCGGCGTATGACCTGGGCGGCAGCGGCTGGTCCATCTTGCGCCAGATCATCATTCCGCACGCCGCGCCTGGCATGGTGTCGGGCTGCATCGTGGTGTTCATGCTGACCTTGGGCAACTACCTCACGCCCACGCTCTTGGGCGGCAAAAGCTCGCAGTGGTTTACCGAGCAGATTTACACCCAGTTCATTACCCGCTTTAACTGGGAGCAGGGTGCAGCCTTTGGCTTTTTGCTGCTGGGCCTGAGCACCGCCATCGTCTGGGTGGGCCTCAAAATCTCGGGCCAAAAATTTGGCGAAGTGATGCGCGCGTCATGATTCCATCCCTCCCCCGCCCGGCCTGGCTGCGCTTGGGCACCATGGGCTACACGCTGTTGTTTTTGGCGTTTTTGTTTTTGCCGCTGGCCATCGTGGCGGCGTTTGCGTTCAACAACGCACCTTACCCGGCGCCGCCCTGGCAGGGCTTTACCTTGGACTGGTTTTTGGGCAACGCGCAGGCCGGGCGCAAGGGCTTGTTTGCCGACCGGGCGCTCATGGCCAGCGTCTGGACCAGTGTGGTGGTGGCCAGCTGGGTCACGGTGCTGGCGGTGCTGGTGGGCACGAGCAACGCGTTTTTGCTGGAGCGCACGCAGTTTCGGGGCAAGTCGTTTTTTTCGCTGCTGATGCTCGCGCCGCTGGTCATTCCGGGCGTCATTTTG
>CAIYQF010000427.1 GCA_903928325.1 uncultured beta proteobacterium
CCTGGACTACCTGCCAGCGCGCATACGCTTGACACAAAGCAATGGCGACGAGGTCGACATGCTATGGCGCAAAACCGAAAAACCCTAGGGCTTAGCCTTGCAAATCCCGGTAGCGGACAAACCTGTTAACCTAGAAACCACCCGTACCAACCCACCACCGCATGCACACGCTCTACGACTCCGAAACCTTCACCGTGACCCACATGCTGGCCAACGCGCAAGCGCAGGATATGAGCCCGGCATCGGCCAACGGACCGGGCAACACCGCCCTGAGCGAGATCAAAACCGCGCAATACCCCCAGGGCGTGCCCATGCTGGCGCGCCATGGCTTTGAGATCGTGGACAAGCGCTCGGGTAAAGAGGTTTACCTTGACGGCTCCTGGGCCGAGCTGTTCCAGCAGCACATCGTCGCCTGGCAAGTGAACATGCCCACGCAAGAAGAGGTGGAAGAGACGCTGGAACAGTACGCCGAACTGGCGCAAAACCCGGTGGTAGTGCACTAAACACGCGGGCCGAGCTAATTCGCCTCAGGCCGCTGCGTAGCGGTAAATCTGGTCGCCCTGGGGGGCGCGGATTTGCGCGTTGAAGGACACCACGATGCGGTCCTTGGTGCCCACATAGGGCAGCGCCTTGTGCGGCAAAAACGCCGGGAACAGCACCAGATCGCCCTCGTGCGGCGTCACGTCGAGCGTGGCGTTTTGCATAAAGGCGTTGCCCATGTCCATGTAGGCGCCGCCCAAAAGGGGAAACAGCGGGCTGTAAAAGCGCGTGGCGCCATTGAGCGCGCCCCACTGCGGCTCGCGCTGGCGCTCCTGCACCGGGTCGATTTGCACGTAGTACACGCCTGACCAGGAACAATTTCCATGCGTGTGCACGTCGTGAAAGGCGGCGCCGTTTTGAATCTGGAACCACAGGCCCACCAGTTCGAGTTGCAGGCCGTGGCGCCCGCTGGGCCAGACCCCGGCGTTGGCCTGTTTGGCGGTGGCTTGCAGCGATTGGGCGATGAACTTCACCAAGGTGTGGAACTCGGGCACGTCCACGCGCTGCAGCAAATCGTCGGCGCTTGCGTAAAAGCTGCCACCGCGCTCGGGGTGCTGCGCCACGTCGGTGGCACGCATGACGCTGAAGATGCGCGCCAGCACCTCGTTCACCGCTGCGGCGCCTTGCAGGCGGTGCACCGCCATGGGCACCGGCCAATGCGCGTTATTAATTGCGCTGTGGGACGCAAACAGTGGCGCGGTCATGCGGCGATGCTGTGTTCGGCCGGCAAATCGAGCCGCCAGCCGGTGCGTTGGGCCAGCGCCTCCAGGTCGGCCAGGGTGTCGAGGTCGGTGACAAAGCGGGTGTTGGTGCTCGTGTGCACATGCACCAGCTCGGGCTGACGCTCCACCAGGTGGCGGCAGCCCAGGTTGGTGTCGCTGGCCAAAATATCGGCCAGGGCCACCTCGTCCATCACGATGGGGTTGCCGCGCTGGCCGTCCACCACCGGCACCACCACATGGCCGGCGGGGCGCTTTTTGAAGGCAGCAATCAGCTCGGTCAGGTCGGCGGCGCCCAAAAGCGGCTGGTCGGCCAGCACCACCAGCCCCG
>CAIYQF010000428.1 GCA_903928325.1 uncultured beta proteobacterium
CCGATCTCCGGGCAACGGCTACCCGCGCCAGGACGGCTTTGACATCGTGGTGGCGTCCGAAGTGATGGCCATTTTTTGCCTTGCCACCAGCCTGGCCGACCTCAAGGAGCGCCTGGGCAACATCGTGATTGGTTACACCACCGCACGCAATCCGGTGCGGGCGCGCGACCTCAACGCCCACGGCGCGATGACGGTGTTGCTGCGCGAGGCACTCAAGCCCAACCTGGTGCAAACGCTGGAGAACAACCCGGCCTTCATCCATGGTGGCCCTTTTGCCAATATCGCCCACGGCTGCAACTCGGTGCTGGCGACCAAGATGGCGCTCAAGCTGGCCGACTACGTGGTCACCGAGGCCGGTTTTGGCGCCGACCTGGGCGCCGAGAAGTTTGTCGACATCAAGTGCCGCAAATCGGGCCTGCGACCCTCGGCGGTCGTGCTGGTGGGCACCATTCGCGCCCTCAAGTACCACGGCGGCTGCGACCTCAAAGCGCTCAACCAGGAAAATCTGGGCGCCCTGGAAAAAGGCATTGCCAACTTGGAGCGCCATGTCCACAACGTGCGCACCCACTACGGCCTGCCCTGCGTGGTGTCTATGAACCATTTCACCGCGGACACAGCGGCCGAACTCGAACTGTTGCAGCACAAGCTGGCCTATTTGCAAGTGCCGGTGCTCTCGGCACGCCACTGGGCCGACGGCGGCGCGGGCGCAGAAGCGGTGGCGCGTGCGGTGGTGGAGTTGGCATCCAAAAATGACAAGGGTTTGCGCTTTGTTTACGAGGACGACATGACCTTGTGGGACAAGATGAAGTCGGTAGCCACCAAGATTTACGGTGCCAGCGACATCACGGCCGAATCCAAGGTGCGCGCTGAGATCCAGAGCCTGCAAGACGCGGGCTACGGCCACTACCCGGTCTGCGTGGCCAAGACGCAGTATTCCTTTTCCACCGACCCGTCGCAGCGCGGTGCGCCCAGCGGCCACGTGGTCAATGTGCGCGAGGTGCGCCTGGCCGCTGGCGCCGAGTTTGTGGTCATGGTCTGCGGCGACATCATGACCATGCCGGGGCTGCCCAAGGTGCCTTCGTCAGAGCACATTGACATCGATGCCCACGGCAAAGTCGTGGGTTTGTTTTAATTCTATTTTTTAAGGGACTTGCAATGACCGCTTGTATCGACCTGCGTCTGCGCCGCTTGGTGCGCACTACAGTGGCTGTGATGGCCATGGCGGCCATGGGGCTCGCCTTGGCGCAGGGCGTACCGGTCAGGGTGCTGGTGGGATTTCCGCCCGGCGGTGGCACCGATGCGATCGCACGCATCCTGGCTGAGAAGCTCAAAGACCAGCTTGGCGTGCCCGTGGTGGTGGAAAACCGCGCTGGCGCAGGTGGCATGATTGCCGCGCAAGCCTTAAAGATGGCAGTGCCCGACGGCAACACCGTGCTCTTGTCGCACGACCACACCATTTCCATCCTGCCCTTGGTGATGAAGGCCCCAGGCTTCGATCCGGCGCACGACTTTGTTGCCGTGGCCGGGTTTGCCACTTTTGTCAACGCGCTGGCGGTGTCGGGCGGGACCCCGGCCAAGTCGGTGAGCGACTATGTGGCCTGGGTGCGCAGCCAGGGCGCGGGCAAGGCGGCGGTCGGCATTCCGGCGCCAGCCTCGGTACCCGAGTTCTTGGTCAAGGTGATTGGCCAGAAATACGGCGCTGATTTGCAAGCTGTGCCTTACCGCGGGAGCGCGCCCATGATGGCCGACATGCTGGGCAACCAGATTGGCGCCGGTGTGGCCTCGGTGCCGGACTTTATTGAGAACCACAAGGCTGGCAAGGTGCGCATCATCGCCGTGCTGGGTGGCGCCCGCCAGGCGGTGCTGCCCGACGTGCCCACTTTTGCCGAGCTGGGGCTCGCTGGTTTTGAGGACGTGCCCTACTACGGTTTTTTTGCCCCGGTGGGCACACCCAAGGCGGCAATAGACAAGTTCTCAGACGCATTGGCCAAGGTGCTGGCGCTGCCCGAGGTGCGCGAGTCGCTGACCAATATGGGCCTGAGCGTGGGCATGATGGGTGCGCAACAACTCGCCAGCCGCGAGCATGCCTATGCGCAAACCTGGGCCAAGATCATCAAGGCCAGCGGCTTCCAGGCCCCGTAGTTTGGCCGGGCTGGGGTGGGCGCCAGTGCAGCCCCTCGGTGGTTGCCCCCACTACCGGACCGAGGGCCGGGCGGTATTCACAGCCCACCCAGCCGTCCCAGCCGCATTGGGCGCACACCTGGTCAATTACCCCAAACAGGTAGCTGTAGTTGAGCTCACCCACGTTGGGCTCATGGCGCTCGGGCACCCCGGCTATTTGCAGGTGGCCCACGCGGCCCGTGGGCAGGTAGTGGCGCAGTTTGGTGGCCACGTCGCCTTCCATGATCTGGCAGTGGTACAGGTCCAACTGCACTTTCAGGTTGGGTGCGC
>CAIYQF010000429.1 GCA_903928325.1 uncultured beta proteobacterium
AGCACCCCCACCACCGTGGCCAGGGCGGCGCCGGACTCCAGGCCAAACAGGCTGATGGCGGCGGCCACGGCCAGCTCGAAGAAATTGGACGCGCCAATCAGCGCCGAAGGGCAGGCCACGCTGTGCGACTCGCCCAGGCTGCGGTTCAGGCCATAGGCCAGCGCCGAGGTGAACAGCACCTGGATCAGGATGGGCACCGCCAGGAGGGCGATGACCAGCGGCTGCTGCAGGATGGCGCGGCCCTGAAAGGCAAACAGCAGCACCAACGTGGCCAGCAAAGCGGCCATAGACGCCGGGCCCAGGCGCTGCAAGGCGGCGTCAAACGCGGCCGCGCCTCGCGAAAGCAGCCGCCGGCGCAGCCACTGCGCCAGCACAACCGGGATAACGATGTACAAAGCCACGGAGAGCAGCAAGGTGTCCCACGGCACCACAATGGCCGACATGCCCAGCAAAAATGCCACCAGGGGCGCAAAGGCCACCACCATGATGCTGTCGTTAAGCGCCACCTGGCTCAGGGTAAACAGCGGGTCACCGCCCGTCAGGCGGCTCCAGACAAAGACCATGGCGGTGCAGGGCGCAGCGGCCAGCAAAATAAGGCCCGCCACATAGCTGTCCAACTGGTCGGGGGGCAAGAGCGGCGCAAACCAGTGGCGCACAAACAGCCAGCCCAAAAACGCCATGGAAAACGGTTTGACCAGCCAGTTCACCACCAGCGTAACGCCAATGCCGCGCACATGCTGGCGCACCTGGCCCAGGGCCGAGAAGTCCACCTTGACCAGCATAGGAATCACCATCACCCAAATCAACAGGCCCACGGGCAAATTGACATGGGCGACTTCCATCTGGCCAATGGCCTGTAACACGCCGCTGAACAGCTGGCCCCGCGCCACGCCCGCCAAGATACACAACAGCACCCAGACGCTGAGGTAGCGCTCGAATGCGCTCATGCCGGGGACCTTAGAGTCGGGGATAGCGGGGCCTTTCATGACTGGGCCAGCGCCCGTGCACTGGTTTGCAGCACGGCGGCGTGCAACTTGTCGTCGGGCAGGCTGACGAAGAGTTCCAGGCGGCGCTTGATGGCCAGCAGGGTTTGGCGAAAGGCTTCGCGTTTTTGCGCCTCGGTTGCGTCGCCTTCGGACGGGTCAGCGTAAGACCAGTGCGCCGTGGCCGGGTGGCCGGGCCAGACCGGGCAGACCTCGCCGGCCGCGTTGTCGCACACGGTGATGATCAGGTCCATATGCGGCGCGTCTGGGCCGGAAAAAGCGTTCCAGCTTTTGCTGTACAGACCGGCGGTGTTAATCCCGGCGTGCGCCAGCACGTCCAAACCCAATGGGTTGGGCTGCTGCTTGTCGTGCGGGCTGCTACCAGCCGAAAACGCCTGAAAGCGCGTGCCGCCCAGGTGCTTGAGCAAGGCCTCGGCCAGGATACTGCGGGCCGAGTTGTGGGTACACAAGAAGAGGACGTTCAAGGGTTTGTTGGTCATGGTTTGAGGCTCTGAAGGGCTGAGGGAGGGACGAAGGGAGGGAGACAGGTTCTTGAATGCGTCGCGGCGTCAGGCGGCAGCGCACACCGGGGCCGCGCTGAGCTCGCAGGGCGCGCCCTGGCAGCAGTTTTGCGTCAGGTAGGCCAGCACCGCGTTCATTCGGTCAAACTGGGCGCGGTAAATCAGGTTGCGACCCACGCGCTCGGTGGCCACTAGGTCGGCGTGCACCAGCTCTTTGAGGTGGAAGGACAGAGTGTTGGACGCCACGCCCAGTTGCTCGGCCAGCGCGCCCGGCGTTACCCCCTGGGCGCCCGCCACCACCAGGGCGCGAAAGACTTGCAGCCGCGTGGGCTGCGCCAGGGCCGCTAAGGCCAGAACGATTGCATTTGCTTCCATATTTCTATTTTAGTTGAAATATCGAGACAAATCCACACCCCTCGCTCCAA
>CAIYQF010000430.1 GCA_903928325.1 uncultured beta proteobacterium
CCTACGTTCTGGCAGGGGTGATGGGCTGGCCGGTGGCGCATTCGCGCTCGCCGCTCATCCATAACCATTGGATTGCCCAGTACGGGCTGCGCGGCGCCTACGTGCAGTTGCCGGTGCGCCCCGAGGACCTGGAAGCCGCGTTGCGCGCCCTGCCCAAGCTGGGCTTTGCGGGCTGCAACCTGACCATTCCGCACAAAGTGGCGGCCATGGCGCTGGTGGACCGGGTGGAGCCGCTGGCCCGGCGCATAGGCGCCATCAACACCGTGTTGGTGGAAGCCGACGGCAGCCTGACCGGCAAAAACACCGACGCTTTTGGATACCTGCACAGCCTGCAAGAGTCCCACCCAGGCTGGCGCGCCGATGCCGGGCCGGCCCTGGTGGTGGGCGCCGGTGGCGCCGCCCGGGCCGTGGTTGCTGCGCTGCTGGGCGCCGGGGCGCCGCAGGTGCGCCTGTGCAACCGCAGTTCTGAGAAGGCCCAGGCCATGGCCAACGACTTTGGCGACCGCACGGTCGTAGTTCCTTGGTCCGAGCGGGAAAAAGCGCTGGCTAACGTGGCTTTGCTGGTCAACACCACCAACCAGGGCATGCACGGCCAAGCTGCGCTGGACCTGGCTTTGGACGCCTTGCCAGGCCACACAATGGTGTCCGACATTGTTTATGTTCCCCGGCTCACGCCCTTGCTGGCATCCGCCCTGGCGCGCGGCAACCCGGTGGCCTATGGCCTGGGCATGCTGGTGCACCAGGCTCGCCCCGCCTTTGAAGCCTGGTTTGGCCTGCTGCCAACGGTGTCGCCCGCACTGCTGCAAGACCTGCAAGCCGCCGCCTAAGCGGGGCCACTACGTACCCGCCATGCGCAATGCAAGCCCCCATGCCACGCCGGTCGTCGGCCAACTATTGAACCTGTTGGAGGCGCGTTACGCCATGCGGGTGCTGTGGGCTTTGCGCGACGGCCATCCCCAGACCTTTCGGCTGCTGCAAGACTCGGTGGGCGGCATTACACCCAATACGCTCAACACCCGCATTAAGGAATTGCGCGCTGCGGGGCTTCTAACCCACGCGGGTGAGGGCTACACCGTGACCGCGCTGGGCTTAGAGTTGATAAAACGCCTAGGCGACCTGCAAGGCTTCGCGACCAAATGGGCACACAGCCTAACTACCCCTTCAAAAACCAATTAGTACTTTCACCACCAAAGGATTTCCCATGCAAACATCCAACTCCGGCCTGCAATACATTGACACCACCCTGGGCGAAGGCGAGCCTGCAGTTGTCGGCAAAAACGTCACCGTGCACTACACCGGCTGGCTGTTCAATGACGGCGAACAAGGCACCAAGTTCGACTCCAGCAAAGACCGCAACGACCCCTTTGTGTTTCGCTTAGGCGCTGGCCAGGTGATCCAGGGCTGGGACGAAGGCGTAGCCGGCATGAAGGTGGGCGGCTGCCGCACGCTCATCATTCCTGCATCGCTGGGATATGGCGCACGCGGCGCCGGGGGCGTGATCCCCCCTCATGCCACGCTGAAGTTTGACGTCGAACTGCTGGGCACCTGAATCCATGCGCCGCCGGTGGACGCAAGCCCTTGAAAAAGCGCGCGTGCACCCCAATTACCAGGCAGCTGTTTCTCGGCTTCTCGCCCAACCGTCCGCTTTTATCCGACATTTCATGACCGACCACGCACCCACCCCCTCCCCCGACGATGTGCCCCACAGCACCGCACAGGCGCCTCTGACCGAGGCCGAGCAACTGGCGCAAGCGCAGACCGACCTGGCCTTGCTGCAAGCCAAGTCCGCCGACCTGGCCGACCAGTTTTTGCGTGCCAAGGCCGACGCCGAAAACGCCCGCCGCCGCGCCGAAGACGAAGTATCCAAAGCCCGCAAGTTTGCGCTTGAGAGTTTTGCCGAGAGCCTGCTGCCCGTGGCCGACAGCCTGGAAGCCGGACTAAGCATCAAAGACGCCACGGTGGAGCAGATCAACGAGGGCGCGCAAGCCACCTTGCGCCAGCTTGTTGCCGCCCTGGAGCGCAACAAGGTGATCGCCATCAACCCCGCAGCAGGCAGCAAATTTGACCCCCATCACCACCAGGCCATCAGCGTGGTGCCCTCGGAACATGAGGCTAACACCGTGGTCGCGGTGCTGCAAAAAGGCTATTTGATCGCTGAGCGGGTGCTGCGCCCGGCCTTGGTCAC
>CAIYQF010000431.1 GCA_903928325.1 uncultured beta proteobacterium
CCCGCGCCATCGGCCAGCAGTTGGGCGGCGAAGCGCTGGCCGACCAGGCCGCATTGGCCGCGCGCCTGGCCAAGACCGATTTGCTGACCGGTATGGTGGGTGAGTTCCCCGAACTGCAAGGCACCATGGGCGGCTATTACGCGCGTCACGATGGCCTGTCGGCCGAGATTGCCCAGGCGATTGAAGACCACTACAAACCCCGCTTTGCCGGTGACAGCCTGCCGCGCAACCCGGTGGGTCTGGTGGTGGCGCTGGCCGACAAGCTGGAAACGTTGGTTGGCATGCTTGGCATTGGCAATGTGCCCACCGGCGACAAAGACCCGTTTGCGCTGCGCCGCCATGCCTTGGGCTTGATTCGCATGCTGATTGAGCAGGATATGGCGCTCGACGTGGGCGCCACCCTGCAAGCTGCCGTCCCGGTATTCGGCGCGCTGATTACCGACCCGACACTGGCACTGGCTGACTTTATTTACAATCGCCTCGCGGGTTCCTTGCGCGAGCAAGGCTACAGCGCGCAAGAAGTGGACGCCGTGCTCGCCCTGCGCCCGCAGCGCCTGGGCGATGTACCCAAGCGCCTGTTGGCCGTGCGCGCCTTTGCCGCCCTGCCCGAGAGCGCTGCGCTGGCAGCGGCCAACAAGCGCATTGGCAATATCCTGAAAAAGACCGACGACGTGGACGCCCATGTCAGCCCGGTGCTGCTGCAAGAGCCGGCCGAGCAAGCCCTGTTTGCCGCCTTGCAAGCCGTGCTTCCGCAGGCCAACGCGCGCTTTGATGCGGGCGACTACACCGCCAACCTGCAAGCGCTGGCGGCATTGCGCGCGCCGGTGGACGCGTTTTTTGAGCATGTGATGGTCAACGCAGAGCAACTCGATTTGCGCCTGAACCGCCTGGGCCTGCTCAAGAGCCTGCATGTCGCCATGAACCGCGTGGCCGATCTGTCCAAGCTGGCCGCCTAGGCTATTTCCACACCATGCACACCATGAAACTCTGCATTCTGGACCGCGACGGCACCATCAACCAAGACCGTGACGACTTCGTCAAGTCTGCCGACGAGTGGCAGCCGCTGCCCGGCGCGCTCGAAGCCATCGCCCGCATCAACCACGCAGGCTGGCACGTGGTGGTGGCGAGCAACCAGTCGGGCCTGGGGCGCGGGCTGTTTGACGTGGCCGCGCTCAACGCCATCCACGCCAAGATGCACAGCATGCTCGCCGCCGTGGGCGGGCGCATCGACGCGGTGTTCTACTGCCCGCACGCGCCCGAAGAAGCCTGCATCTGCCGCAAGCCCGCACCGGGACTGTTTGAGCAAATTGCCGAGCGCTATGGTATGTCCCTGGTGGGCATGCCCTCGGTGGGTGACTCGGCGCGTGATCTGGTGGCTGCCGTGGCCATGGACTGCACGCCCCACGCGGTGCTGACCGGCAAGGCCGCTGGTTTTGTGGGCCACAGTTTGCCGCCCAGCTACCCAGCCCACACCGTGGTGCATGCCGATTTGGCAGCGTTTGCCGACTATTTGGTGGCCCAGACCTAGGTCGGGCCGCTCACGCATTGTTCTCCACGAGGTAAATCACCGATGTCCTTTGTTCGTTCGGTCTTGCACATGCTGTGGATGGTGCTCACGGTGATTCCCTGGGCCACGGTGCTCATCCTCGTGTCGATTTTTGTGCGCGGCGACCGCCTGTGGTGGGTGGCGGCGGGCTGGTTGCGCTGCGCTATTTTTGGCGCGCGCTTTATTTTGGGCATCAAGGTGCGCGTGACCGGCATGGAGCATTTGCCCGTGGGCAAAAACAGCGGCGCGATTTTGCTGGTCAAGCACCAGTCCACGTTGGAGACTTTTTTGCTGCCCGCGCTGATGCCGCACCCGCTGGCCTTTGTGTTCAAGAAAGAGCTGCTCTATGTGCCCTTTTTTGGCTGGTCCATGGCGCGGCTGGACATGATCCACATCGACCGCAGCCTGCGCGCGCGGGCCTTTGCCAAGGTGGTGTCGCAGGGCAAGGAACTGCTGGCGCGTGGCGTGTGGGTCATCATGTTTCCTGAGGGCACGCGCATCCCGCGCGGCGAAAAAGGCGAATACAAGTCGGGCGGCACGCGCTTGGCGATTCAAACCGGCGCCCCGGTGTTTCCGATTGCGGTGAATTCGGCCAAATGCTGGCCGCGCACGGCCTTTGTCAAACACCCGGGCATCGTGGACGTGTCGATTGGCCCGGCCATCTCGGGCGAGGGCCGCCGCCCCGAAGAAATGATGCGCGAGGTGGAGACCTGGATCGAGACCGAAATGCACCGGCTCGACCCCGAGGCTTACACCGCCTCCTGAGCTGTAGCCGAGGTCTCGCGTGCACCCCCTGTTGCGCTTCACGCTGGATTTGTTTGATCCCCAGCCGCAGCACCCCCCGGCGCCTGGCGGCTTACGCGCGCGCGCCAAGCCCTCCCAACCCGTAGTGCCGATTCCGAAAAATGAAGCGCTGTCTGCCAGCGCCTCCCCCAGCCCGGACGCCGACTTTTGCCATCCCCAGGCCACGCGCCAGGTGCATTTGGACGGCGTGTTGGTGGCCTACGCCCTGGTGCGCGGCAAGCGGCGCACCATTGGCATGGTGGTCGGGCCCGACGGTCTGGGCGTGCGCGCGCCGCGTTGGACGCCGCTGGTTGAAATTGACGCCGCCTTGCAGGCCAAAGCCCAGTGGATCGTGCGCAAGCTGCGAGAGACCCGCGAGCGCCAGGTGCAGCTTAGCCAGACCCGCATTGAGTGGCGCGATGGCGCGCAGTTTCCTTACCTGGGCGGCACGGTGCGCTTGCTGCTCGACCCCGGCCACCGCTTTGTTGGCGCGGGCGCGCAGCTCGACGACATGCCTTCAGACGTGCCGGACAGCGCGGTGCGCCTCTTGCGCGTCGCCTTGCCACCCACTGCCAGCGCCGCCCAAATCCGCGATGCGGTGCAGGCTTGGCTGATGCGTCAGGCGCTGGACCTGTTTGCACAGCGTCTGGCGCACTTTGGCCCTTTGCTGCAAGTGCAGCACAAGCGCCTGGCGCTCAGCAGCGCGGGCACCCGCTGGGGCAGCGCCCGCAGCGACGGCTCCATCCGCCTGAACTGGCGACTCATGCACTTTGGCTTGCCGGTGGTTGACTACGTGGTGGCCCACGAACTCAGCCACCTGCGGGTGATGAACCACAGCCCCTTGTTCTGGGACACGGTGCGCAGCGTGGTACCGGACTACCCGGTGCAGCGCGGCGCGCTCAAGACCGAGCTTGCGCCCTTGTGGTGAGCGCCGCCGCAGGCGCTTGAGCGCGCGGTTTTGACTTTAGGCCGCCGCCTTCACCGCAAAGCGGTACACCCCATCCTCGCCCAAGCGCCGTTGCAATTTGCCTTCAAACCACAGCAGGTGCAAATGCGCCACGGCCTCGCCCATGGCGAAGGTCATTTGGTGCAAATCGAGTTCGCGTTTGAACATGACGGGAATGATGTCGCGGGCGCTGCACGGGGCGGCGGCGCAGGCTTGCATCACCTCGGCCAGGCGGTCGCGGTGGTGATCGTGCAGCTGGCCAATGCGGGTGTGCAAGCCGGTAAAGGGCTTGCCGTGGGCGGGCAGGGTGAGCGTGTGTTCGGGCAAGTCGGCAAACTTGTCGATCGAGTCCAGAAACAAGCGCAGCGCGTTGGCCTCGGGCTCTTGCTCGTAGACGCTGACGTTGGTGGAAATGCGCGGCAGCATCATGTCGCCGCCAATTAGCACTTGGAGTGCGTCGCAGTACAGCGCAATGTGTTCGGGCGCGTGGCCGTAGCCGCTGATGCAGCGCCAGCTCTGGCCCCCGATGTGCAACAGTTTGCCGTCCATCAGGCGGACGTAGCTCTCCGGCATGGACGGCACCAGGGATGGAAAGTAGTTGGTGCGGGCGCGGATTTTTTCCACCGCGTCAGGGTCGGTCAGGCCGTGCTGGGCGAAGTAGGCCGCCGAGCGCTCGCCGCCAAAGCCGTTGTCGCCCATGCAGGCCATGCGCGCCACCTGGTAGTCGGTGGCGCTGATCCACAGGGCCACATCAAAGCGCTGGCACAGCCAGTGCGCCATGCCAATGTGGTCGGGGTGCATGTGGGTGGCAATCACCCGCAAAATAGGCAGACCTTCGAGTTCGTTGGCAAAAATCGCCTCCCACTGGGCTTTGGACTCGTCGCGGTGAATGCAGCAGTCCACCACGCTCCAGCCGTCCACCGGGCCGTTTTCACCCGCCAGCGTGTCGCGCAGCAGCCACAGGTTGATGTGGTTGAGCGCAAACGGCAGCGCCATGCGAATCCACTTGATACCGGGCGCGA
>CAIYQF010000432.1 GCA_903928325.1 uncultured beta proteobacterium
CCCGCCACGATGGCGACCAGCGGGCGCTTGGGCGCCAGCAAGGCCTTGGAAATGGCGTCCATTTCAGCCGCCAGCAGCGGCCCCGCGCAGGCCACGGGGGCAAATTGCGCAATGCCGTAGGTGCTGGCCTCGGCCCGGTGCGCGGTGCCAAAGGCGTCGTGCACAAAGATGTCGCACAGCGCGGCCATTTTGCGGGCCAGGGCCTCGTCGTTTTTCTTTTCGCCCGTGTTGAGGCGGCAGTTTTCCAGCATCACCACCTGGCCGGGCGCCACGGCCACGCCGTCCACCCAGTTGGCCACCAGCGGCACCGTGCGGCCCAGCAGCTCGCCCAAGCGCTGCGCCACGGGGGCCAGCGAATCAGCCGGTTTGAACGCCCCTTCGGTCGGTCGCCCCAGGTGCGAAGTCACCATCACGGCCGCTCCGGCGTCCAGCGCCATTTGGATGCAGGGCACGCTGGCGCGGATGCGCGTGTCTTCGGTGATGGCCCCGTGCGCGTCTTGCGGCACATTGAGGTCGGCGCGGATAAACACCCGCTGCTTGGCAACACGGCCTTGGGCACAGAGATCGGAGAAGCGAATAGCGTTCATGGTGAGAAAGAAATGGTTGGAAAAATAGGGCGATGTTTGCCTAGCATTTTAGGCAGCGCCTACCAACCGGTGCCCACCCAGCGGCTTGCGTTTACCAACCCAGGCCAATGTGCAGCGGCAGATAGACCGCCATGCCGCACACAATCGTCCCCAGCACTGCGTTGCCTGTGCCTTTGCACCAGAAGAAATAGGCCGCTCCCGCCACCGCACCGTAGAGGCGTGCGTCCAGCAGGGTGTGGATAAAGACGCCTTGCGTCATCACCAGCTCGGGTACCACCACCGCTGATAGCGCGGCAATGGGCGCGTATTGCAAGCCGCGCTGGGCCCAGTGCGGCAGCGTCCACTCGGCGTCCGAGATAAAGAAGAACGAGCGCGCGAGCACCGTCACCCCAGTCATGAGCACGATGGTGGGCAAGGTGCTGTGCTGCCTATCGGCCCAAAAAGCAAACCACCCGGCAAGCAATGCGTCCAAGCTCATCGTTCGACAGGCGGTGAAAAAGCGGGGCGCGACTCCAGCGCCATGCACAGCAGCACAGCCGCTGCAATAGCGGCCAGGATGTTGAGTTTGAGCGGCAAAGCATAGGCGGCCACGGCCACCACCCCCGCCACAGCGCCGGCCATCCAGCGCAAGCGGCTGCTGGCAAGAGAACAAAAGATTCCGATCAGGGCCAGCAAGCCGGCAAACCCCAAGCCCCAAGCGCCGGGAATGAAATTGGCCAGCACCACGCCCAGCAGGCTGGCCGACACCCAGCTCAACCAATTGATGCTGCTGTTGCCCGCCAGATAGGCCATTTGCGCCACGCGCCCATCATCGTCACCCGCAGGCAGCGGGTTGCGCCGCACGAACATCACATAGGTCAGGTCGGCGGTGAAATAGCCGCTGACCAGGCGCTGCCAGCGCGGCAAATGCATCAGGTAGTTGCGCATATGCGCGCTAAACACCACAAACCGCAGGTTGACGCAAAAGGCAGTGGCCAAAACCACCCACATCGGCGCCCCGGCAATAAACAGCGGAATTGCCGCGAGTTGCGAGCTGCCAGCGAACACCAGCAAAGCCATGGTGAGCGCTTCGAGCGTTCCCATGCCCGACTGGACCATGGCCACCCCCGTCATCAGGCCCCAGGCGGCGATGCCGGGCGCCGCGCCCAGCATATCGACAAAGCCCACGCGAAACTGCGGATGGAGACGGTAGACGCGTAGAAAGAACATGCGGTTTGGCTCAGAGCGGGGGCGTCTTGGGCAGGCCCAAGTCCAACACCATGCCCGGCGCGAGCGCAAAGCCGCGCAAAAACTCGGCCACCGCCAGGCGCTTTGCGCCGGGGCGCTGCAAGGTGTCCAAGCGCAATGTGCCCGCACCGGTCTGCACCACGATGCCCCGCACGTCGGCTGCCAGCACCTGCCCCGGCTGGGTCTGGGTCGATGCAATCGTGGCCTGTGCGCCCGGTGACAGCGCTTGGGCGGCCCACACCTTGATGACCTCGCCAGCCAGCAGGGCCGTGGCGCCTGGGAATGGGTCAAAAGCCCGTACCTGGCGCGCGATGTGTTCGGCGCTCCAGCGCCAGTCGATGGCAGCCTCGCTTTTCTCGATTTTGTAGGCGTAGCTCACGCCCTGGGCGCCCTGAG
>CAIYQF010000433.1 GCA_903928325.1 uncultured beta proteobacterium
CACAATGGCACGTTCAGCGTTGCCGTACAACAGCAAATCGCATTTGCTGTCCACCACAATCGAGCGACGCACTTTGTCGGACCAATAGTCGTAATGCGCAATGCGGCGCAACGACCCTTCAATGCCGCCCAACACAATCGGCACGTCGTTGTAAGCCTCTTTGCAGCGTTGGCTATAGACCAGCGCTGCACGGTCTGGGCGCTTGCCGCCCACATCACCCGGCGTGTAGGCATCGTCGCTGCGAATTTTTCGATCAGCCGTGTAACGGTTGATCATTGAATCCATGTTGCCAGCGGTCACGCCGAAAAACAGGTTGGGTTTGCCCAGCGCCTTGAACGGGTCGGCACTCTGCCAGTCGGGCTGCGCAATGATGCCCACTCGAAAACCTTGGTTCTCCAACATGCGGCCAATCACCGCCATGCCAAAACTGGGGTGGTCCACATAGGCGTCGCCGGTCACCAACACGATGTCGCAGCTGTCCCAACCCAGCTTCTCCATCTCGGCGCGACTCATGGGCAGCATGGGCGCATTGCCAAAACGCGCCGCCCAGTACTTGCGATAGCTACCCAGCGGCTTGGCGGCGCGGGCGAAAAAGGAGACGTCGAGCGGGGCGTTCATGGATAAGGGGGTGGCAAAGCTGTGGAAAAGCTGTGCAGAGGGTGTGTGGGAAGGGGCGGATTTTACGGTTTTGGCCCTGGCACTGTGGGTTGCAGGGTTGTACCTCGCTTGCCCGGGCAAATCAGCTTTAATTACAGCCCTGCGGGACTTCCCGGGAAAGAGCGACCGGCACGCCCAAAGCCGCACTTTTTTCACCAGCCTCCAGCAGCGCCATGTCGCCCCACACCTGCGCTGTCGTCACCTCCGGCGCGGCCCGCTGGCCCCACAAGTGAGCCAACAATGCGGCGTACACCGCGCAGTAATCTCCCGCCACAGCAGGCGCCGGTTGCGTGTGCAGCCGTCCCTCCAGGTAGGTGGTGAGGGTCGCCGCCAGTGGGTCTATGCCCCAGTCATCCCGCGCACCCCACTTTGGCCGCCCCCCGGCCTTGAGCGCGTCCTCCTGCACGTCCAAGCCGTATTTGACAAAGCTGCCCAGGGTGCCGTGCACCACAAAGCGCGGCCCCACGGCGGGCACAAGCGCGCTGGCGTGCAGGATGACGCGCAGGCCCGGATGATGGTCGCCGTAGCTCAGTTGGGCATGAAAATAGTCGTTTACTTTCGCACCGTCGCGCTGGCAGGCGGTGTCCAACACGATCGATTGCGGTATGCCAAACAACATCAGGGCCTGGTCTACCAAATGGGGCCCCAAATCAAACCACAGGCCCGATCCGGGCAGCGCCTGTTCGCGCCAGCGGTCGGGAACCAGCGGGCGGTAGCGGTCAAAGTGGGATTCAAAGTGCACGATGCGGCCCAAAACACCACTTTCAATCGTTTGTTGCAGTGATAAAAAGTCAGCGTCAAAACGGCGGTTTTGGAACACGGTGAACACCAGGCCGCGCTCGCGGGCCAGAGAAAGCAAGGTTTCCGTTTGCGCCAGCGTCACGGTGCAGGGCTTGTCCACCAGCAGCGCGGCGTGCGCCAGGGGAAAGTGGCTTTCGTTGCTGCTGGCGATCACCACCAGGTCAATAGTCGGGTCTGCAAATGCCTCGTCTGGCTGGGCCACTACCGCCACCTGCGGCCATTCGGCCAGCACCGCAGCCGGTTTACTGGAGACCACGCAGGCCAGTTCCAGGCCGGTCACCCCGGCAATTAGCGGCGCATGAAAAATACGCCCGGCGCTGCCAAAGCCGACAAGGGCGACACGCACCGGGCGCGAGGGGGACAAAGGAAGAAATTGCATGGCTCGATCATCCGCCAAAAAGCGTACAAAAATAGCCCCAAGCAGGGTAGAAACCCCTCAACAATGGCGGCTGACGCTGGCGCAAACGGCATGGATGCAGCCCGTAGAATGAACGGTCGTGCTTTTTAACCACCCCGCTAAACCGCCCGTGTTTGGCCTAACCAAGGATTTACCCATGAAAAAACTCGTCCTCAGCCTGAGCGTGATCGCCCTGCTGGCCGCCTGCGGCAAAAAAGAAGAAGCTGCTGCCCCCGCAGCGCCCGCCGCCGCACCCGTTGCCGCTGCGCCGGCCGAACTCAAAGTCGCTATCGACCCCACCTACGAGCCCTTCACCTTCAAAACCGCCGATGGCCAACCCACCGGTTTTGACGTGGATATCGCCAACGCGCTGTGCGAGCAGATCAAACGCAAGTGCGTGTTTGTGGAACAGGTGTGGGACAGCATGATCCCCGGCCTGAACGCCAAGAAATACGACGTCATCATCAGTTCCATGTCGATCACCGACGACCGCCTGAAGGAAGTTGACTTCACCGACAAGTACTACAACACCCCCAGCCGCATCGTGCTGAAAAAAGGGACTAAGTTCACCGACGCCGCCTCTATCAAGGGCAAGAAGATTGGCGTGTTGAAGGGTTCCACCCAAGAGAAATACGCCATGGGCGAACTCAAGATCGCTGGCGTGGTCGTCAATTCCTACGAAGCCCAAGACCAGGTGTACCTGGACATCAAATCGGGCCGCTTGGACGGCACCGTGGCGGACTACATGGAAGTCACCGGTGGCTTCCTGAGCAAGCCTGAAGGCGCCAAGTACGAGCTGGTTGGCCCCGATCTGAAAGATCCCAAGTACTTTGGCTACGGCGCCGGTATTGCTTTGCGCAAAGGTGAAGACGCTTTGAAGGCTGAACTCAACGCCGCCATCAAGGCCATCCGCAGCGCCCCGACCTACAAGACGCTCAACGACAAGTACTTCGCCAAGTACAACATCGACGTGTACGGCGAATAAGCTGCGCGCCTAGCGCACGAAAAATCGACGGACGGCCTGGGCTGAACGTCGATTTTTTTTGCCTCTGAAATCCGCCCAACAAGCCCATGAACGCTTACTACATCAGCATATTGCAAGGCTCGCTGCTCACGGTGGCGGTGTCCTTGTGTTCGCTGGTGGTGGCCGTTGTGCTGGGTTTGCTGGGCGCTGGGGCGCGTTTGTCAGGGCGCCCGGTGCCTATGGCCATTGGTGCGGCTTACACCACGGTCATCCGGGGCATTCCCGATTTGGTGGTGATGCTGCTGGTGTTTTACGGTGGCACCATGGGCTTGAACCACCTGATGGAAGCCTTGGGCAGCAAGCGCTCGGTGGACATCAATCCCTTTGCGGCCGGGGTGCTGACGCTGGGTTTCATCTACGGCGCCTACATGACCGAGACCTTTCGGGGTGCGATTTTGGCCATTCCCAAGTGCCAAGCCGAGGCGGCCTGGGCTTTTGGAATGGGCCGCACGCAAACGTTCTTGCGCATTACCCTGCCGCAGATGGTGCGCTACGCCCTGCCCGGCTTTACCAACAACTGGCTGGTGTTGATCAAGTCCACCGCGCTGGTGAGCCTGATCGGCCTGAAAGAGATGACCTATATCTCCAAGCAAGCCAGCGCCGCCACGCGCTCGCCGTTTGAATACCTGTTGTTCTCGGCCGGCCTGTTTTTGATTTTCACGAGCGTCTCGCTTTATGTGCTGCGCAAGGTGAGCGCACGCTACAGCCTGGGCACGCGACGGGGGCAGCTCTGATGAAGTGGGACGTCATCTTCCAGGCCAAAAACCTCGCTTTGTATGGCGAAGGCATTCTCACCACGCTGGGCCTGTTGTTCTCCAGCCTGGGCGTGGGTGCGGTGCTGGCGCTGCTGTTTGCGCTGGCGCTGACCAGCCGCTCGGCGCCGCTGCGCGCGGTGGTGGGCGCTTACACCTACGTGGTGCGCGGCACGCCGCTGCTTATTCAGGTGTATTTGATTTACTACGGCCTGGGCCAGCTAGAGTGGATTCAGGCGCGCTGGGACGATGTGTGGCCCTGGACGCATTTCAAGGAACCGTTTTTTTGCGCCCTGCTGGCGTTTAGCCTCAACACCGCCGGTTACAGCGCCGAAATGCTGGCAGGCGCCATTCGCGAGACCAGCGCGGGCGAACTGGAGGCCGCCCAGGCCTATGGCATGGGGCGCTGGCAGGTGCTGTGGCGCATTGTGTTGCCCAGCGCCATGCGCCGCAGCCTGCCCGCCTACAGCAACGAAGTCGTCATGATGCTGCAAAGCACCAGCCTGGCCAGCGCCGTGCCCAGCATGATGGACGTGACCGCCGCCGCCAGCCGGGTGTATTCGGACTATTACCTGCCGTTTGAGGCCTACTTGTTTGCCGCAGGCATTTACCTGCTGGCCACGTTTGCGCTGGTGGGGTTTTTCAAGCCGGCCGAGCGGCACTTTTTGGCCTACCTGGCACCGCGCAAGAACTAAAGGCCACCCATGCAACGCACAGACCACCCGCTTCTCTCGCCCAGCCTGGGCAGCCACAAGACGCTGACGAGCTTTCACTTTGGCGCGCCGGGCAGCAATACCACGGGTCGCAAGGTGTACATCCAGGCAAGCCTGCACGCCGAAGAACTGCCCGGCATGCTGACCGCCCATCACTTGCGCTCCTTGTTAGAGTCCGCCGAGGCCGATGGCCTGCTGCGCGGCGAAGTGGTGCTGGTGCCGGTGGCCAACCCCATTGGCCTGGCCCAGCGCCTGGACCACAAGCCCATGGGGCGCTTTGAGTTGGACACCTCCGAGAACTTCAACCGAAATTACCCCGACCTGGCCACCGCCATCTCAGCGCAAGTGCTGCCCGCTTTGGGCCACGACGCTGCTGCCAACGTGCGCACGGTGCGCGCCGCCATCGGCCAGTACATCAAGGAGTGGAAAGCCACGACCGAACTGCAAAGCCTGCGCCGCACGCTGATGCAACTCGCCCATGACGCCGACTACTTTTTGGACCTGCACTGCGACTGCGAAGGCGTGCTGCACTTTTACTGCGAAGAACCGTGCTGGCCGCAGCTGGAAGCCTTGTCCTGCTTTTTGGGCAGCGAGGCCACGCTGATTGCCAAAAATTCGGGCGGCGGGCCGATTGACGAATGTTTGTCCGGCGTGTGGTGGCAGCTCGCCGCCCAGCTGCGCGCGCAGGGAAACAGTGCCCCGCTGCCCCAGGGCTGCTGCAGCACCACGATTGAGCTGCGCGGCGAGCTGGACGTGAGCCACGCTTGGGCACGCAGCGACGCCCAGGCTATTGGGCATTTCTTGCAGCACATTTGCGTGCTGCACATGGACGAAAAACCCACCGTGCCCGCGCCACGCTGCGCGCCCACGCCATTGGCGGGCTCTGAGACGCTGCGCGCCAGCGGACCCGGCGTGCTGGTGTTTGCCGCCGAGCCCGGTCAACACATGCAGCCCGGCGACCTGGTGGCCGAGGTGATTGACCCGATTAACAACACCACGCAGCGCGTGGTGGCGGGTGTGGCCGGGGTTTTGTATGCGCGCATTCGCGACCGTTATGTGACGGCAGGGTGCGAGATCGGCAAAATTGCCGGTGCCACGCCCTTTCGCAGCGGAAACCTCTTGGGGGCCTGAGCGGCCCATTGAAAGACTGACCACGCCATGAGCAGCCCCACCATCAAACTCCAGGTCGACAACATCCACAAGCGCTTTGGCAGCAACGAGGTGCTCAAAGGCGTGTCGCTGACCGCGCATGCGGGCGACGTGATCAGCATCATCGGCAGCTCGGGCTCGGGCAAAAGCACGTTTTTGCGCTGCATCAACCTGCTGGAAAAGCCGCACCAGGGAACGATTGCGGTAGCCGGTGAAGCGCTTGATCTGGTGGCGGGTAAAAACGGCGAATTGAACGCCCGCGATCCCAAACAACTGCAGCGCCTGCGCACCAAGCTGGCCATGGTGTTTCAGCACTTCAACCTGTGGGCGCACCAGACGGTGCTGCAAAACATCATCGAAGCCCCCATCCACGTGCTGGGCGTGCCGCGCGACGCGGCGGTGGCCACGGCGCGCAAGTACCTGGCGCGCGTAGATCTGGTGGGGATGGAAGACCGCTACCCCGCGCACCTGAGCGGCGGCCAGCAGCAGCGCGTGGCCATCGCCCGCGCCGTGGCCATGGAGCCCGAAGTGATGCTGTTTGACGAACCCACCAGCGCCCTAGACCCCGAGCTAGTGGGCGAAGTGCTGCGCGTCATGCGCACCCTGGCAGAGGAAGGCCGCACCATGGTGGTGGTCACCCACGAAATGGGCTTCGCCCGCGAGGTGGCCAACCACCTGATCTTTTTGCACAAGGGCCTGATTGAAGAAGAAGGCAACCCGACTGAGGTGCTGGCCCGCCCCAAGAGCGAGCGGCTGGGGCAGTTTTTGGCGGGCAGCCTCAAATAAACGGGATTTCGGCGCCCACCCCTACTTCCCCCCCAGCCCCATAGACCGCGAAATCACCTCTTTCATGATCTCGTTGGTGCCGCCGTAGATGCGTTGCACGCGGGCGTCGGCGTAGGCGCGGGTGATGGGGTATTCCCACATATAGCCGTAGCCGCCAAAGAGCTGGACGCATTCGTCCATCACCTTGCATTGCAGGTCTGAGCA
>CAIYQF010000434.1 GCA_903928325.1 uncultured beta proteobacterium
GACGGCGACTACCCCCGCCACGACATGCGCAATGACTTTGACCTGATGGGCCAGGCTGGCCTGGGTCGGCCCGGCGACCGATCGCGCAAAGACGACGACCGACAACTCATGCTCGAATCCTTGCTGTCTGCGCGCCGGGTGCTGTATGTGAGTTGGTGTGGCCACAGCGTGCGTGATAACAGTGCGCAAGCGCCCTCTGTTTTGGTTTCGCAACTGCGCGACTACCTTAGCGCCGCGTGGGGCCCGGCGGCCGTGAACGACCGAAGCACGGAGCACCCCTTGCAAGCGTTCAGCCGCCGCTACTTTGAATCTGCAAGCCCCTTGTTTACCTACGCCCGCGAATGGCGGACCCTGCACCAGCATGCGTCCCACCCACAGCCGCAGCCCAGTTCCCCTGGCACGCTCTGGACGCCCGACCCACACGTACCACTCACGCTGGACCAGCTCACCCAGTTTGTACGCAACCCCGTGAAAGCTTTTTTTCGCCAGCGCCTGCTGGTGCGCTTTGCCCCGGAAGAGGACACGGCCTCAGACGACGAATGCTTTGGCTTGGTGGGCCTGGAGCGATACCGCCTGGTCGATCGCTTGCTTGCATCTGGCACCGCCAGCAGCGGCCTGCAAAGTGGCCAATCCCAGATGGACGCGTCCTTGGCGCGCTTGCGCAAAGCGGGGGCGCTGCCCCTGCAAGGGCTGGCTGACTTGGAGCAAGCCGCGCTGCACGAAGGGCTCGGACGCATGCTGGGCGCCTGGTACGGCGCGCTGTCTGAATACCCGCAAGCTGCGCCGCGCCAGTCCATCCGGCTGGAAGAAGGCCCGGTGCTTGTGCAAGACTGGATAGACCACTTGCGCCACAACGGCGGCACCGACACGCCGCCCGCTTGGCTAGAACTCAGTGCCGGTACTCTGTGCGAACCGGGCAAACCGCCGCTGGCGCGGGCCGACAAGCTGCTGGGGTATTGGATTCGCAGTCTGGCCGCAGCCGCTGGTGGCCACAGCGTGGCCGGCGTGGTGGTGGGGCGCGACGCCGTGCTGCACATCAGCGCCATGGTGGAGCCTGAGCTGGCCCAGTCCACCCTGCGCATGCTCTTGCAGCTATGGCTAGACGGCATGAACGCTCCACTTGCGCTGCCACCCAAAACCGCGCTGGCTTGGATCAAGGGCAAAGAAACAGCCGCAAAATACCGGGACGCGCGCGCCCAGTACCAGGGCGGCCACCACCACATCGGCGAAGTGCAAGACCCTTGCCTGGCGCGCGTGTACCCAGATTTTCAGGCGCTGGTGCACGATGGCCGGTTTCAACAGCTTGCCCAGCAGGTCTATGGGCCCCTGCTGGCATGGCGAAGCCAGCATGTGCTCGCCCAGCTCTTGGAACCCACCCAAGCCGAGGCAGCCGAGGTGCCTGCATGACCGGTTGGGCCAAGGGCCACCTCGAAGTCGACCCCGCCGAGTCACCGGACGGCACGTACGTTTTGCGTCCAGAAGCCTTCGACCTGTGGGGCAGCCGCCTGATCGAAGCCAGTGCCGGAACCGGCAAGACCTGGACGATCGCCGCGCTCTACCTGCGCTTGGTGCTGGGACACGGCGGCGCGCAACACGGTTTCGAACGCGCCTTGCGCCCCCAAGAGATTTTGGTGATGACCTTTACGCGCGCCGCAACGCGCGAACTCTCCGAGCGCATCCGCCGCCGCCTGCATGAGGCGGCGGCGTACTTTCGCGCAGCACCCGGCGCCTTTGGCCACGCACCAGACCCCTTCCTGGATATATTGGCTCAGGACTACCCACTGGGCCCTCAGCGCCAGCGGGCGGCCTGGGCCTTGGCCATGGCAGCCGACACCATGGACGACGCGGCCGTACACACCATCGACGCCTGGTGCCAGCGCATGCTCAAACAGCACGCGTTTGACAGTGGCAGCCTGTTTGACGAAACACTGGTGGCCAATGAAGTGGCCCTGCTGACTGAATCGGTGCACGACTACTGGCGCCAAGCCGTATACCCGTTGGCCGACGAGCCCTTGCGCCAGGTGCTGGCGGTTTGGGGCAGTGTGGACGCACTCTTGGCCGACATGCGCGCTTTGAACGGCCAGGATGTGCCGGCCGCGCCCGGCGATCAAACGCTGGGCCAGGCGCTCACGCAGGCGACAGACCAACGCGCCCAAGGGATCGCCTTGCTCAAGCACGGCTGGTACCAGCGAGCGCAGTCCATGCAGCATTGGCTCGACGCCCAAACCGCCGCCCCTGGCAATGCATGGGACGGGCGCAAACTGCAATCCCGCTACTTCACGACCTGGCTAAAGGCCCTGCAGGGATGGGCCGATGGCAGCGATGCACAAGAACTGCCCACGATCAGCGGCACCGGATGGGAGCGCCTTAGCCCTGAGGGATTGCTTCAGGCCCGCAGAGCAACGGCACCCGCGCTGCAAATCCCCCCCGATTTTTCCCATTTTGCCGCTCTGAAACAGTCTCTGGACGCGCTGCCCGGCATCCGGGTGGCGCTACTTTTGCACGCGGCAGACCACACCCGGCGGCGCCTGCAGGAGCTCAAACGCCAGACCAGCAGCTTTGGTTTTTCGGACATGCTCGAGCGCCTGCACGCGGCCTTGCAGGGTGAAAACGGCGAGCGCCTGCGCCAACGCATCCGAGAGCAGTACCCGGTGACGCTGGTGGACGAGTTCCAAGACACCTCGCCGCTGCAATACCAAATTCTGGACCGTATCTACCAAGTCGCGCACAACGACCGCAGCAGCGCCTTGCTGCTCATCGGCGACCCCAAGCAGTCGATTTACGCGTTTCGCGGGGCCGACATCGGAAGCTATATGCAGGCGCGGCGGGCCAGCGCTGGGCGACACTACGCGCTGCAAACCAACTTTCGCTCCACGGCGGCCTTGGTGGACGTGGTGAACCACTGGTTTTCGCATGCCGAGCGCTCTTGCCCCGAGGCTGCGTTTGCTTACCGCGCAGCGGAGGACAACCCCCTGCCCTTTGTGCCGGTGCACGCCAACGGTCGCCCGGCGCAGTTGCGCAATGCACAAGGTGACATAGCCGCCATGACCCTGGTGCACGACCTGCAGCCACGCAACGCAGACGGCATGCGCTCGCACCTCGCCCAGTTGTGCGCCGAGCGCATCGTGCAATGGCTCAATGACCCGCAGACTGGTTTTTACAAGTCCACAGGGCCCACCCAACCGGCGCAGTTCAAGCGCCTGCAACCGGCAGACATCGCCATCCTGGTGCGCACGGGCACCGAAGCCACCGCCGTGCGCCAGGCGCTCGAGCGCCGAGCCGTGGCCTCGGTCTACCTGTCTGACCGCGACTCGGTATTTAACAGCGCTGAGGCACGTGACCTGGTGCTATGGCTGCGCGCGGTGGACACACCGCAAGACGTCCGCCTGGCGCGCGCCGCATGGGCCAGCGCCACCCTGGGCCTGAGCCTGGACACCCTGGCCGAACTGGCGAACGACGAAGAAGCCTTTGACGCACGCGCCGAGCAACTGCGCCAGCTGCGCACCATTTGGCAAACCCAGGGCGTGCTGGCCATGCTGCGCCAGTCCTTGCACCAGCTGAGCCTGGCCGGGCAGTGGCTAAGCCAGCCCCAGGGCGAGCGCACCCTGACCAACTTTTTACACCTTGCCGAACTCTTGCAAGCCGCCAGCGCCCAGGTCGATGGCGAGCGCTCGCTCATCCGCTGGCTGGTGCAGCAAACCCAGGAACAGCACGCCCAGGCCGACGAACAGGTCGTTCGGCTGGAGAGCGATGCAGACCTGGTGAAGGTCGTGACCATTCACAAAAGCAAGGGCATGGAATACCCGGTCGTCTGCCTGCCCTACGCCAGCAGCTTTCGCGAAAAGGACGCAGCCCGCACGCTGTTCGTGCACGGTACCGATGCCCAAGGGCAGCGAACGGTTTTTCTGCACTACAGCAAGGACCAGTTGGCGCAAGCGCAACGCGAGCGCCTACGCGAGGACCTGCGCTTGCTGTATGTGGCTCTGACACGGGCGCAGCACAGCGTCTGGATCGGGTTTTCTGCCCTCACCGTGGGCCAGACTACACAGTGCGTGTCGCACAAAAGCGCAAGCGGTTACGTGTTAGGCAGAGCCCAGGCAGTCGAGGCCGCGCAGTGGCTGCAGGCGCTGCAGAGTTTTGCGGCACCCTGCGCGGGCATGGTGCTCGAAGCAGGCCTGGCGCCCACGGACCTGGGCTGCACGCCCTTGGCGCGCACCGAGGCCACTACCAGCTTGCGCGTGGCGACAGACTACCAAGCGCCATTTGAGCGCGACTGGAGCATTGGCAGCTTTTCGCGCCTGACCAAAGAGCTCAGCGCCCAGGGCTCTGAGCTCTCGCCCCTGCACAGCGCGCGCGCGGTCGACGACGAAGCAGTGTGGAGCGACAACGCACCCGAGCCGGCCACACCGGCACCCACCGACGCCACAGCGCTGGCGCCCAGGCACACCGTGGCGCGGGGCTCCAAAGGCGGCAACTTTTTACACGAGCAGTTGGAATGGCTGGCCCGCGAGCGCTTTGCGCTGGCCACCAAACCGGCAGTAGCTCAGCGGCTGCAAAAGCGCTGCGAGCGCAGCGACTACGCGGCCCACGCACCCGACCTTGCGCTGTGGCTGGCAGAAGTCGTGCAAACCCCGCTGCCCGGCCCCGATGCCGCACTGGCGAGCCTAGACACGCTGCTGCCAGAAATGGAGTTTTGGCTACCGGCACGCCACATGCCAGCGCAGGCGATTGACGCCTTGTGCCAACAACACCTGTTCCCCGGTGTGGCCCGGCCCGGCCTGTCCAACAGCCATTTGCACGGCATGCTGATGGGCTTTATGGACCTGGTGTTTGAGCATGAGGGCGTGTACTGGGTGCTGGACTACAAGTCCAACCACCTAGGGCACACCGACGCGGCCTACACCGGTGAGGCCTTGGTGCGGTCCATGGCAGAGCACCGCTACGACGTGCAAGCGGCCCTGTACCTCCTGGCCTTGCACCGGCTTCTCAAGAGCCGCCTGGGCCCAAGATACCAGCCCGAAAAACAACTCGGCGGCGCCCTCTACGTCTTTTTGCGCGGGGTGCGCGGGCCGCAACGCGGTGTGTGCCAGGTGCCGACCAAACTCGATCTGTTGCAAGCCTTGGAAGACATGCTGGAGCCTGGTTCGCTATGACAGCAACACACAGCCCGGTCTCCACGGTAGGCGCAGGCGCGGTGCTGGCCACCTTACAACGCTGGGCCGACAAGGGCTGGCTGCGCCGAATCGACAGCGCCTTGGCCAACTTTGTACATCAACATGACCCGCGGGCCCAGCCTGCGGTGTTGGTCGCAGCGGCCCTGCTCACCCACCGCGAAGGACGTGGCCACACCTGCATGTCGCTGCAAACGCTGCTGGTGCCGGACGAGGCCTTATTGGAGGCTCCCCCAGAGGCTCAGTTGGAACTCGCCGCCCTGTGGGGCAGCCTACCACTGACCTTAGATGGGTGGGAGCAAGCGCTTCGCGCCAGCCCCTTGGTGCGGTCCCTCGCCCCAAGCGACGCACAGAAGCCGCCAGCCGCCGACCAGGGTCAGCCGCTGGTGCTCGGGGTCAGCCACTCGGGGCCGCTGCTGTATTTGCGCCGCTACTACCTACACGAACAGCATGTCGCCCAATCGGTGCTGGCGCGCTGCGCTGCCAGCCATGCCGTTGTCGAAGTGGCCGCCGCACGCTGGTTAGGTCTCTTGTTTGACGGCGCCCCCGTCAACGATGCACCGACCGTGGGCGTGGACTGGCAACAACGGGCCTGTGCGGTGGCGCTGCGGGCTGGGCTGACGGTCATCACCGGCGGTCCAGGAACCGGAAAAACCTATACCGCAGCGCGCTTGCTGGCCCTGCTGTTTGCCCTGCAATCCGACGCCAAACCCCTGCGCATAGGCCTGGCTGCACCCACTGGCAAAGCTGCTGCACGCCTGCGCCAGGCCATTGACACGTCCTTGTCAGAACTCAGCCAGCGCCTGGGCACCCAGCTCGACTTGGCTGCTTTTACCAGCCGCATCGGTGCGGCAAAAACCCTGCATGCCCTGCTGGGCGCGCGCCCGGACACGCGGCAATTTCGCTTTCACCGGGGCAATCTGCTGGACCTTGATGTGCTGATCGTCGACGAGGCGTCCATGGTGCACCTGGAAATGATGTCGGCTTTGCTGGAGGCCATGCCCAGCGGCGCGCGCCTGGTGTTTTTGGGTGACAAAGACCAGCTGGCATCGGTCGAAGCCGGCTCGGTGTTGGGCGACCTATGCCGTGCTGCGGCCAGCGCGCAGCACGCGCACCCACTGGCGCAACAAACGGTGGTGCTACAACACAGTCGCCGCTTTGGGGGCGCGATCGGCCGACTCGCGCTGGCTGTCAATGTCGGCCAAAGCGCGCAGGCACTGCAACTGCTGGCCGCTAACCCCGAGGGTGCCTTGCAAGGCTACCAGCCGACCGGGCCCGATGCCGTTTGGCAGCTCGCCGTCCACGGGCGAGCCGGTGCACGCGCCTGCTACGCCGACTACCTGCACACCATGCGCGCGCGGCCCGACAACAGCCTACACGACCCTGCCAGCCACAGTGCGTGGGTGAAGGCGGTGGTGCGTGCCTTTGACCGCTTTCGAATTTTGTGCGCCGTCCATGCAGGAGAGTGGGGCACGGGCAACCTCAACCGTGCCATCGAACACGCGCTGGCCCAGGCCGGGCTGTTGGCCCCCAGCGGTGCGTGGTTTAGCGGGCGCCCGGTCATGGTGACCCGCAACGATCCGGAGCTGGGGGTTTTCAATGGCGACGTCGGCGTCGCCCTACCAGGGCTGGGCAAGGGTACGGCGTTGCGGGTGTATTTTTTGGATGGCGACCAGCTGCGTTCGGTCAGCGTCAGCCGCTTAGCCCATGTGGAAACCGCCTTCGCTATGACGGTGCACAAATCCCAGGGCTCGGAGTTTGAGCACACCGTGCTGGTGCTTCCGGCCGGGGGCAGCAAAGTCTTGGGGCGGGAGCTGGTCTACACCGGCATCACCCGCGCCCGCCAGCAGTTCACGCTGGTCGAGGGGCAAGCAGGGCTGCTCGCACAGGCGATCGCACATGCGTCGCAGCGCGTAAGCGGCTTAGAACATTGGCTGGCTTGATACCGACCCTGCGCTGCAGATCACGCTGCGCAGGGTGGGGTTTGGTTTAGGCGACCACGCCCTTGGCCACGTCGGCGTATTCCTCAATCTGGTCAAAGTTCAGGTACTGGTAGATTTTGCTGCCGTCCTTGTTGATCACGCCCATGTCGGCCTGGTATTCGGCCACGGTGGGAATGCGGCCCAGCTTGGACGCAATCGCCGCCAGTTCGGCTGAGGCCAAGTAGACGTTGGTGTTCTTACCCAAACGGTTGGGGAAGTTGCGGGTCGAGGTGGACACCACAGTGGCACCTTCGCGCACCTGTGCCTGGTTGCCCATGCACAGCGAGCAGCCCGGCATTTCGGTGCGGGCGCCAGCCGCGCCAAACACGCCGTAATGGCCTTCGCGGGTCAATTCCGCCGCGTCCATTTTGGTGGGCGGCGCAATCCACAGCTTGACCGGGATATCGCGCTTGCCTTCGAGCAGCTTGGAGGCCGCGCGGAAGTGGCCGATATTGGTCATGCACGAGCCAATAAACACCTCGTCGATCTTGGCGCCCGCCACGTCAGACAGCAGCTTGGCGTCGTCCGGGTCGTTGGGGCAGCACAGCACCGGTTCTTTCAGGTCGTTCAGGTCAATCTCGATGACGGCGGCGTACTCGGCGTCCTTGTCGGCCTCCAGCAAGCTGGGGTTGGCCAACCAGGCTTCGA
>CAIYQF010000435.1 GCA_903928325.1 uncultured beta proteobacterium
CACCGCCTGCTCAACGATGACGGGCGTCCCGCTTTTGTGCCCGGCAATGACCGTTTTCCGGGTTCGGAAGCCTGCAATTACACGGTTGAGGGTGTGACCTGCAAAGTGCCCGAAGGCAGCTACTTCATGATGGGTGACAACCGCGACAATTCTTTGGACTCGCGCTATTGGGGCTTCGTACCAGAGCGAAATATTGTCGGCAAGGCATTTTTTGTCTGGATGAACTTTGGCAGCCTCAAGCGCATCGGGTCGTTCCACTGATTTGAGCCCCGACATGCACCAGTTGCAGCAACGGCTGCAACACGTTTTCAAGGACCCCAGCCTGCTGGCGCGGGCGCTGACGCACCGCAGCTTTTCGATCGACCACTATGAACGCCTGGAGTTTTTGGGTGACTCGGTGCTCAACCTGGCGGTGTCCGACCTGCTGTATTTGCGTCTGGGCGCCTTAGCCGAGGGAGATCTCTCGCGCATTCGCGCCAACCTCGTGCGCCAGGACACGCTGCACAAACTCGCGGTGGACCTGGGGCTGACCAAGGTGCTTAAGCTGGGCGAGGGCGAAATGCGCTCGGGCGGCCCCAAGCGGCCCTCGATTTTGGCTGACGCGCTCGAAGCCATCATTGGCGCCGTGTATCTGGACGCTGGCTACGCTGCCGCCCAGGCGCTGGTACAGCGGCTGTTTCAAGCCGTGGACATCAGCCCGCAAATGGATGCCATCGGCAAAGACCCGAAGACCCAGTTGCAGGAGCTGTTGCAGGGGCGCAAGCTGAAACTGCCCGAGTACCGGGTAGTCGCGATTATGGGCGCCGCCCACCAGCAAAGCTTTGACGTGGCCTGCGAAATTGCCGAGCTGCGCCTGTCCGAGCGCGGAATCGGTGGCTCGCGCCGCGCGGCCGAACAGGCCGCCGCCGCCGCCATGCTGCAAACCCTACAAACCAAGGCTGAACATGACAAATAGAAAAACAACGCCCAAGACCCAAGCCAACCCTGGCGCAGCCACTTCAGTCGTCCCACGCATAGACGACGGCGCAGACCTGGAAACCATGCTTGAAGGCCTGCTTAAGACCACGCCGCGTGCCGCGCCCGGTGCCGCTGCCGCCCAGGCGGGTGAGCGCTGCGGCTTGGTAGCGATTGTTGGCAAGCCCAACGTGGGCAAATCCACCTTGATGAACGCGCTGGTTGGGCAAAAAATCAGCATCACCTCGCGCAAGGCCCAAACCACGCGCCACCGCATCACGGGCATTCACACCCGGGGCGCTACGCAATTTGTGTTCGTGGACACACCAGGATTTCAGACCCGGCACAACAACGCGCTGAATCGTTCGCTGAACAAAACCGTGCTGGGCGCCGTGGGTGATGTGGATTTGATTTTGTTCGTGGTCGAAGCCGGCATGTTCAACCAGGCGGACGCCAAAGTGCTGGCGCTCTTGAGCAAAAACGTGCCCACGCTCTTGGTGGCCAACAAGCTAGACCAGGTCAACCGCCGCGCTGACATTGCGCCCTGGCTGCAAGACATGCAGCAACGCCACGCTTTTGCGGAATTTGTGCCCATGTCTGCCAAAAACGCCAAGGACATTGAGCGCATGCTGGGCATTTGCGAAAAATACCTGCCTGAGCAAGCCTGGTGGTACGCCGCTGACGAGCTGACCGACCGCAGCGAAAAATTCCTGGCCAGCGAAACCGTGCGCGAAAAGCTGTTTCGTCTGACGGGCGATGAGTTGCCCTACACGTCCACCGTGGTGATCGACAAGTTTGAAGAGGAGCCGGGTCGGGGCAAGCAAAAGCGCTTGTTGCGCATTGCCGCCACCCCTCTTTCCAGGCTCGGCCTCACATCGAGGTTGATCGCGAGCTTGTAGCTGATCTCTTCGAGGATGCAATTGATCACTACC
>CAIYQF010000436.1 GCA_903928325.1 uncultured beta proteobacterium
ACCGCAGACCGTGGCTCCAAGAGCAAAAAAGGCGTGATCAACAGCGACAGCCCGGTGGACCTGGTGGGCATTGCGTTGCAACTGGGTGCCACCTATGTGGCGCGCAGTTTCAGCGGCGACAAGGCACAACTGATTCCGTTGATCAAGGGCACCAGTTGCGCCTTGTCTCCCGAAAAGCTGCGCCCCACATAGGTGGCGCCTAACTGAAGCGCCAGGGCCACCAGATCGACGGGGTTGTCGCTGTTGATCACGCCTTTTTTGCTCTTGGAGCCGCGGTCGGCCGTGGCGGAAAACTGGCCTTTGGTCAGGCCGTAGACACCGTTGTTTTCCACGATGTACGCCATGCACACGCCCCGGCGCATGGCGTTGGCAAATTGGCCCAGGCCGATGGAGGCCGAGTCGCCGTCACCGGATACCCCCAGGTAGAGTAAGTCGCGGTTGGCCAGGTTGGCCCCTGTGAGCACCGATGGCATGCGCCCGTGCACCGTATTAAAGCCGTGCGATGCGCCTAAAAAGTAGTCCGGCGTCTTGGAGCTGCAGCCTATGCCCGAGAGCTTGGCCACGCGATGGGGTTCGATGTCAAGCTCCCAGCAGGCTTGGATGATGGCCGCCGATATGGAGTCATGGCCGCAGCCTGCGCACAGAGTGGAGATGCGGCCCTCGTAATCGCGCCGGGTGTAGCCGACTTTGTTGGTGTGCAGCGAGGGGTGGTGCAGCCGGGGTTTTGCGATGTAGGTCATGCGGCGTCCTTGCGTTGTGCCAGCGCCTGCCCAATGGCACCAGCGATAAAGCGCGCGGTAATGGGCGTGCCGTCGTAGTGCAGCACTCGCACCATGCGTGCCGGGTTGATGTCGAGCTCGTTGACCAACAGCGCGTGCATTTGCGCGTCCCGGTTTTGCTCCACCACAAACACCTGGGGGTGCGCGGCAATAAAGTCCGGCACCGATGGGGGAAACGGAAAGGCGCGCAGGCGCAGCGCGTCGATGTGCACGCCCTGGGCCGCTAGCACGTCCAGCGCTTCGGCCATGGCAGCGCTGGTGGATCCGAAGTAAATCACGCCCAGCGGCGTTGCTTCGCTGGCCTGGCGCAGCACCGGTTGGGGCACCAGCGTGGCGGCGGTTTTGAACTTGCGCAGCAGGCGCTCCATGTTGTAGACATAGTCCTGGCCGCGCTCGGAATAGCGGGCATAGGGGTCGCGCGTGGTGCCGCGGGTAAAAAAGGCACCCTTGCTCGGGTGGGTGCCGGGCAGGGTGCGCCAGGCGATGCCATCGCCGTCTACGTCCTTGTAGCGGCCAAAGTCTTTGCCAGCTTCGAGCTCTTGGGCAGTCATGACCTTGCCGCGGTCGTAGCTGTGATCCGGCTTCCAGGCAAAGGGCGGACACAGGCGCTGGTTCATGCCAATGTCCAGGTCGGTCATCAGGAATATGGGCGTTTGCAAGCGGTCTGCCAGTTCCAATGCGGCGGCGGCCTGCTCAAAACATTCATAGGGGTCTTGCGGCAGCAGCAGCACGTGCTTGGTATCGCCATGTGATGCATAGGCGCAGGCCAGCAAGTCCGATTGCTGGGTGCGCGTGGGCATGCCGGTGGACGGCCCACCGCGCTGCACGTTGATAATGGTTACCGGGATTTCCGCAAAATACGCCAGCCCGATGAACTCGGCCATCAGCGAGATGCCAGGCCCTGAGGTGGCGGTAAAGGCGCGTGCCCCGTTCCAGCCCGCGCCCACGACCATGCCGATGGAAGCGAGTTCGTCCTCGGCCTGTACGATGGCAAAGCGGTGTTGGCCGGTGATGGGGTCGATGCGGAATTTTTCGCAGTACTTCTGGAACGCCTCGGGAACGGAGGAGGAGGGCGTGATGGGGTACCAGGCGGCCACCGTGGCGCCACCATAAATGCAGCCCAAGGCGGCTGCGCTGTTGCCGTCGGTAAATATCTGGTCGCCCACCTGGTTGCTGCGGCGCACCTGGATGCCCAGGGGCGTTGGCAGGTGCTGCAACACGTAGTCGCGCCCCAGGTGCAGCGCCTGGATATTGGAGTCCAGCAGCCGTTCTTTGCCCTTGTATTGTTCAGCAAACAGGGCTTCAAACACCTGCGCCTCCACGCCGAGCAACATCGACAATGCGCCGACGTAAATGATGTTTTTGAACAACTGGCGCTGGCGCGGTTCGCTGTAAGCGGAGTTGGAAATATCCGTTAGCGGCACCCCAACCACTTCGATGTCGTCGCGCAACTGGGACGCACGCAGGGGCCGCGTGCTGTCGTAAAACAGGTAGCCACCGGACTCAATTTCGGCAACATCGCTGTCCCAGGTTTGGGGGTTCATGGCCACCATCATGTCCACGCCGCCGCGCCGTCCGTTGTAACCGGCCTCACACACCCGTGCTTCGTACCAGGTGGGCATGCCCTGGATGTTGCTGGGAAATATATTGCGCGGACTCACGGGCACGCCCATGCGCATGATGGCCTTGGCAAACAACTCATTGGCGGAGGCCGAACCCGAACCATTGACGTTGGCAAACTTGATCACAAAATCATTGATCGCTTCGATACGGCTCATGTCGACTCCTTTGCGCTAGCCCGGGCCTGGTGCACGGGCGCATGGTGCGCCCGATCGCGGCTGGCCGGGCCGGCCTGCGCGGTATGGAGCAGAAACTTTTGCATGTCCCAGGCGCCCGTGGGGCAGCGTTCGGCGCACAGACCGCAGTGCAGGCAAACGTCCTCGCCCTTGACCATGACCTGGCCGGTTTTAAGGTCGTTGGATACGTACAGGTCTTGGTGTAAATGGGTGGCCGGGGCCTTGAGCCGGTTGCGCAAGTCCGCTTCCTCGCCATTGTGGGTGAAGGTAATGCAGTCCATGGGACAAATGTCCACACAGGCATCGCATTCAATGCAGGTTTCGTGGTTGAACACGGTCTGCACATCGCAGTTCAGGCAGCGGCTGGCTTCCTTAAACGCGGTAGCGGCGTCAAAGCCGAGTTCCACTTCGATCTTGATGCTCGCCAAGGCCTGCTGCGCTGCGGCCCACGGCACCTTGGAGCGCGCGTCGTTGGACACGTCGTTGTGGTAGCTCCATTCATGGATGCCCATTTTTTGGGACAGCAGATGGGTCAGCGCGGGTGGGCGTTTGCGCACGTCTTCGCCCTGCAGGTAGCGGTCTATGGACACAGCGGCTTCGTGGCCTTGCGCCACGGCGGTGATGATGTTTTTGGGGCCAAAGGCCGCATCACCGCCAAAGAACACCTGTGCCAAGCTCGACTGAAAGGTTCCCTCGCCCAATACCGGTAGGCCCCAGCGGTCAAAGTGGATACCGCACTGCGGCTCAATCCAGGGGAAGGCGTTTTCTTGGCCCACGGCGACTAGCACCGTGTCGCAGGGCAAGACGACTTCGGGTGCGCCGGTGGATACCAGGCTGCGCCGACCTTTCGCGTCGTACACCGCCTCCACGATGTCAAAAGCCATGCCGGTGAGCACGCCGGCTTCATGAATGAAGCGCGTGGGCATATGGAAATTGAGGATGGGAATGCCCTCGTGCATGGCGTCCTCTTTTTCCCAGGGCGAGGCCTTCAT
>CAIYQF010000437.1 GCA_903928325.1 uncultured beta proteobacterium
ACACATCGCCATAAAAGATCTTGCCCCCACGCTCGCCCGCGGTGTGTGACGCCGCGCCGGTGTCCGTCCAGACCAGGTCGTAAACGTTGTCCACCCCTTGTAAATACATCGCCAGGCGCTCCAGGCCGTAGGTGATTTCGCCGGTGACCGGCTTGCAGTCAATACCGCCGACCTGCTGGAAGTAGGTGAACTGCGTCACTTCCATGCCGTTGAGCCAGACCTCCCAGCCCAGGCCCCAGGCGCCCAGGGTGGGGTTTTCCCAGTCGTCTTCGACAAAGCGGATGTCGTTGCTTTTGAGGTCAAAGCCCAGGGCTTCGAGCGAGCCCAAATACAGGTCCAGGATATTGGCGGGGGCGGGCTTCATCACCACCTGGAACTGGTAGTAGTGTTGCAGGCGGTTGGGGTTTTCGCCGTAGCGGCCGTCTTTGGGGCGGCGGCTGGGTTGCACATAGGCGGCCTTCCAGGGCTCAGGTCCAATGGCGCGCAAAAAGGTGGCGGTGTGCGAGGTGCCCGCACCCACTTCCATGTCGTAGGGCTGCAACAGCGCGCAGCCTTGGGCGTCCCAATAGGACTGGAGCGTCAGGATGATTTGTTGGAATGTCTTCATGGGCGTGGAAGTTCGCATAGAGGCACGGCCAGGCGCTGCATTGGCGCTGCGTGTAAACCCTTGATTTTACGGGGCAAAACCGCGCCGCTGAGCCCAGGCACCCCAGGCCAAAAGCCCGAATGCAATCCACCACAAAGGCCACAAGCCCCAGCGCGAAGCCCACCAAGCAAAAGGCGTCAGACCCTCGCGGCCCTGCACCTGCCCCACCAGCGCGCCCGCAGTGAACCGTGGCATTGACGCCTGGATCTGCCCTTGGTGGTTCAGAATGACTGTGGCACCGGTATTGGTGGCGCGCACAAAGGGCCGCTGAAACTCCAGCGCGCGCATGCGCGCAATGTTGAGGTGCTGGTCGATGGCGATGGTGTTGCCAAACCAGCCCAGGTTGCTGACGTTGACAAATACCGTGGGCGCCAGCGCCGCGTCACCAAAGCGTGTGGCCAGTTCTTCACCAAACAAGTCCTCGTAGCAGATATTGGCCGCCAGACGCTGACCCTGCAGAACAAACGAGGGCTGCCCTAGCGCGCCGCGCTGAAAGTCCCCCAAGGGAATGTGCATCAAATCGGTAAACCACCGAAATGCCGGTGGAATGAATTCACCAAACGGCACCAGGTGGTGCTTGTCATAGCGCAGGTCTTGCATTGCCCCTGGAACCAAGGCCAGGACCGAGTTGCTGTAGCCCTGCGTTGCGTCGCCCAGCGGCAGGCCCACGATGGCCGACCGGCCCGATGCCGCCAAGCCCGCTTTTAAGTCCGCCAGGTAGCCCTCGGGCAGGTCCTGCGGCAGCACGGGCAATGCCGTCTCAGGGGCGACGACCAAGCTGCTTGTGGCCAACAACAGCTGTTCGCGGTACCAGTGCAGAGCGCGCGCCACGCCCGTATCGGGCTCAAACTTTTCGCTCTGCGCAATATTGCCTTGTAGCAAGGTCACAGACAGCGCACCATTGCTGCGGCTCCAGCCATTCCAAGCATCCTGGGCGGCGTAGGGGATCCACAATACGGCGACCAGCACCATCGCCCACACCGTTGGGTGACGTCCAGCGCGGGGCGGGGCACTGGGGCTGGTCCAGACCATCACTGCCATGGCCAAACCGGCCGACAAGCCGCCCAGGCCGTAAACCCCCATCCAGGGCGCGTAGACCGACAAGGGCCCGCTCAGGTGCGAATAGCCGCCCGCACCCCAAGCAAAACCGGTCAGCCAGGTGCCACGCGCCATTTCCGACGCCATCCACAGCGCACCAAAAGCTGCAGCACCCGCCGCGCCCGCGCTGCCAAACCATGCGCGCCAGGCGGCGCAGGCCAGTGCCAGATACAGAGCCAAAAAGAGCGCCAACGCAAGGACGGCCGCCGCCGCCAAGCCCGGGTCCAGGCCGCCGTAGGTGTGCATGGCGACAAACAGCCACCAAAAGGTCGCACCCAGCGCCGTCGCGCCAAAGACCAGTCCGACAAAAAACGCCTCCCGCGCGCTCCGCGTGCGCCGCATGGCCTGCGCCAATACCGTCATGGCGGCAATTTGCAAGAACCACAGGGTTTGGCCGGGGGTAAAAAAATAGGCCAGCGGCCAAGCGGTGCTTGCCGCATGGGCCGCACCTGCCAGCGCGAGAAATCCGTACCAAGCAAAGCCCAAAAGTCGGGGCAAGCCCAGGGCCGGCCGCAATGCGATCACGCCTTGGGCGCGGTCGCCAGCGCAGACACTTTGAACCAGCGCACGGCACCGCCCTTGGTATGCAGCACCACGAACTCCAGCCCGGCGAGCACATGGCGCTCGCCACGCTTGGGCACATGGCCCATTTCATGTGCTACCAAACCACCAATGGTGTCGAAGCCTTCGGCGTCTTGCAGGCCCCCGAAGTCCACGGCAAACGCCATTGCGATACGTTCAATACTGGCGTCGCCATTGACGCGAAAGGTTTGGTCGGGCAGGGCAAAAATATCCCCTTCGTCGTCTTCGATGTCAAACTCGTCTTCGATTTCACCGACGATTTCTTCCAGCACATCTTCAATCGTGATCAAGCCAGCCACCCGCCCAAACTCGTCGATGACGATGGCCAGGTGGTTGCGGTAGCCGCGAAAGTCGCGCAACAAATCATTGAGCCCTTTGGTTTCTGGCACAAATACGGCGGGGCGCAGCAGAGCGCGGATATTGAGTTCGGGCGCGCATTGGAGCTTGAGCAGGTCTTTGGCCATCAAGATGCCAATGATGTTTTCCCGCTCGCCCTCAAACACGGGAAAGCGCGAGTGCGCCGTGTCGATGACGGTGTACAACAACTCATCCATGGGCGCCAGAATATTGATCAAATCCATGCGCGTGGCCGCCACCATCACATCGCCCGCGGTCTTGTCGGCCATGCGGATCACGCCTTCGATCATGGCGCGCGACTGGGCGCCGATGATTTTGTTGTCCTCGGCATCCGCCAGGGTTTCGATCAGCTCGGCCGCAGAATCCGGGCCGGGATGGATAAATTCTGCCAAACGCTGGAGAAACGTTCGCTTGTCTTCTTTTTCAGGGTGTTGTGCGGGGTGGGGGTCTGACACTGGCGGGGGGCAGGGAATGCCGTTTTTGCGAAGGCTCTAGGATAGCCCATCGCCCCGCCCTGCGGCGCAGGGAAGAAAGCAGGCTCAGGACGCCGACTGTCCGTGCGACGCCCTGACGGCTTTGCGAACTTCTTGGATATCGGCCAGTATTTCCCAAAACTGCTTGGCTTGAACCTTGAGGCGGTAGTCGGTCAGGGCAATTTGGTCGTCCACCGCTTCGCTCATGCGCGACTGCAGCGTAGGCGTGGGCAGTTGCAGGTAAGCGTCCGACTCGGACCCAAAGCGCTCGACGGTAGCCCCAGCGCGGCGCGCGATTTTGAGCATCGCGTTGTTTTCGCTCAGGGCATGGATAAACAGCAGGGAGAT
>CAIYQF010000438.1 GCA_903928325.1 uncultured beta proteobacterium
AGCTTCACGCTGGGCGCGCAAAGCAGCAACCCCAAGGTCAAGACCAAAGTGGTGTGGGTGAACGAGTGGTTCAACCCACCAAAAGAAACCGAAGCAGCTACCAGCTTGATCAACGGCGGCGCCGACGTGCTGTTCCAAAACACCGACTCCCCCGCTGTGCTGAAGACCGCGCAGGACAAGGGCAAGCGCGCCTTTGGTTGGGACTCGGACATGACTGCCTACGGCCCCAAGGCCCACTTGGCGTCTAGTGTGATCAACTGGGCACCTTACTACATTAAGGCCACCAAAGACGCCTTGGAAGGCACGTGGACGACGGGCGGCGTCTGGTGGGGTGTAAAAGAAGGCGCTATTGACCTGGTGTCGATTGCGGAAGACGTGCCAGCCGAGACCAAAGCCAAGGTTGACGAAGTCAAAGCGGGTCTGAAAGACGGCAGCTTCTCGATTTGGAAGGGTCCGCTGCTGGACAACACGGGCAAGACCTTGCTCAAGAAAGACGAAGTCGCTGACGACAAGTTCCTCAGTGGCGTAAACTTTTACGTCAAGGGCGTGGAAGGCAAGGTGCCAGGCGCGAAGTAATTCGTTGTTTGCATCTAAAAAAGGCCGCTCATGAGCGGCCTTTTTTTGAAAGGACATTGCATGAAGCCACTCGTATCCCGCGCCCTCCTGGTTTTGGTAGCCTTGCCCCAGGAGTTTGACGCGGCCTTGCTTGGCGCCCAGGCCATGGTGTGCTACACCGGCGTTGGCAAAGTCAACGCCGCCTATGCCGCCGCGCAGGCCATCCGCGCGCATGCGCCGCAACTGGTGATCAACTTTGGATCGGCTGGCCGGGTGGCGCCGTGTCCGCCGGGTTTGGTGGAGGTGGCCAGCGTTCTGCAGCGCGACATGAATGCTGAACCGCTGGCGCCGCGCGGGGCGACGCCTTTCCAGGACGGCGGCCACACCTTGCACTCGGGCCACGTCGGGGTGGTGTGCGGCACGGGCGACAGCTTTGTCACCGCGGCCGATCCCTGGTTTGAAACCAGGGGCGTGCAACTGGTGGACATGGAACTGTATGCCGTAGCCAGCGTCTGCACGCGAGAGAAGGTGGCCTGGCGCGCCATCAAGTTTGTCTCCGACGACGCCAATGCCGAATCGGCCAACGACTGGCAGGCCAATGTGCGGCGGGGCGAGCAGCTGTTTGCCGACTGGTTTTTGCGTCAAAGCTGGTAGTCGGTACCGAATTTTGTGGACTGCGGGCGCACAATGGCCACCATGACCAAGCCAGACCTGCCCTTCGCCGCCGAAGCCGCGCTTTGGCATCCTGTGCTACTGTCCCGCACGTTGGGTGAGCAGCCGCTGGCCGCGCAGTTGCTTGGCGAATCTGTGGTGCTGTGGCGCGACGCCCAGGGCGTGGCCCACGCCTGGGCGGACCAGTGCCCGCACCGGGGGGCGCGCCTTTCATTGGGGCGGGTGTGCGAGGGGCACTTGGAGTGCCCCTACCATGGTTGGCAGTTTGCCGACTCGGGCGCCTGCGTGCGGGTGCCTGCTCTGCCGACGTTTGTGGCGCCGCAGAGCCACAATGCACGGGTGTTTGAGGCGCAAGAGGTCTATGGCTTGCTGTGGGTTCGGCTTGCGCTACCGGCGACCGACTCAGTTGCCAATGCGCTGCCGACTTTTGCCGCCGAGACCGATGCGCGCCTGCGCAAAGTCAATTGCGGCCCCTACGACGTGGCCACCAGCGCGCCGCGCATAGTCGAAAATTTTCTGGACATGGCGCACTTTGGCTTTGTGCACGCGGGCTGGCTGGGCGCGCGCGAGGCCGCCGAGATCGCCGATTACCAGGTTGCTGCGACGCCCTTCGGCCTATTGGCTACTAACTGCCGCGCCTGGCAGCCGCAGTCCAACCTGCACTCCACCCAGGCGGCGCAGGTGCAATACAGCTACGAAGTCATCGCGCCTTACGCGGCGGTATTGACCAAAATTCCAGAGACGGGCACTACATCGGTGGCAGGCTGGCGCGAGTCGATTGCGCTGTGGATTTGCCCTATTTCACCTGAGTTCAGCCGGGTCTGGTTTCGGCTGGCGGTAGCGGACTTTGACTCGTCTGACGAGAAGCTGCAGGCTTTTCAGCACACCATCTTCACCCAGGACCAGCCGGTGTTGGAGTCGCAAACTCCCCGCAGCCTGCCCTTGAACGTAAAGGCCGAAGTGCACACAGCGGCGGACAAGGCGTCTTCTGCCTACAGGCGATACCTGTCGCGCGTCGGCATCACGTTTGGCACCTGCTAAGCGTTCGCTTGGGGTGTTTAAGCCAGCGCCGGGTAGCCCAAGGCTTGGGCCGATTCGCGCATCTCTACGCAGCGTTGGTAGACGCTGAAGGCTGGAGCCTCAAAGCCGGTAATGCCCAGTGCCTCAAGGGTGACCGCAGCCTGGGGATTGGCCACCACGGCGTGCAAGGCCTGCTGTAGCAGTACAACTTCGGTTTGGGTGGTGGCCATCGCGCTTACCAAGGGCAGGCCCGGATAGGCATCGGTGGTGCCGACGATACACAGGCCTTGCGTGGCCTGCGGCGTGTAGCGTTGCAGCGCGGCGTAGGTGACGCAGTCAATGGCGGCCAGATCAGCCTGGCCCCCACGCACCGCCGCCACCGATGCGCTGTGACCGCCAGTAGCGATGGCACTGCCAAAAAACCGCCTACCGCGCGCCAGGGGCGCCACCAACGCGCGCAACGCGTTGGTGCCTGACTGCGAGTCCGGCGCGTTGAAGGCGACGCGCAGGCCGCGAAATCCCTCCAGAGTCAAGTGTGCGTGTTCGGCGCGCGCCACCAGCACGCTGCGGCAATACATGCCTTCGCAGTGCGGCGCGCCATAGGCAAAACAGCCCACCAGTTGCACTTGTCCGGCCAGGGCGTGTGTAAGCGGGTAGCCGCAGGTTTGGGTGAGTAGCAAGTCGGGCAATAGCCAATGCGCGTGGTAGCTCTGTGGCCAGCTCAATTCGGCGGGCAGGCGATCCATCCCGGCGGTATGGAGTGCCTTGCGCAGCAGCTCCCACAGCGCTGCCATCGCAGGCCGGTTGGCCAGGTACATCGGTAGAGATGCAATACGCAAGTGCATGCGTGCGCTCAGGTCGTGTCCGATACGGCCGCAGGCGCTGGCGTAGTAGCCAGGCGCGTGGCCTGCGCGGGATGGTCGATAGGCGATAGCGCGTGGCGTACAAACAAGTCCCCATAGCCCGGCACCAAGAATCCACCCGTCCCCGCCACGATGGCATCACGCTGCGCCCAATAGGCTTTGGGAATGGCGTACCACGGCAGGTTCGGTTGGGCGTGGTGTACGGCGTGGTAGTTGTTGTTCAAGTAGAGCAGGCGCCAGGGCCAGGCCGCCTCGTTAACGACGATGCGATGGGCCGGTAGGGCGGCGGGGCGGTGCTCGTAAAACGAGCGCATGATGGCCAGCCCCAGGCTGGGGTAGCCCACGCACAGCACATAGGTCCAGGGTGACATGCCAGTGGCGCCTTGGATCGCCCACAGCATCAGCACCAGCAGCGCCAGGTGCTGCACCCAGGACCACCGCAGTTTGGGGCTGCGCCAGTAGCTGGCGTGGCGCAAGGGCCAGAGCAAGTGAAAAATGGCAAATGCCGGGGTAATGACAAAACGGCCCAAGGCGGTGCGCTGCGCCACCAAGAGCGCACGCATGGGCGCGCTGCGACGGGCAAAGTCTGCGGCGTCCAGGTAGTTGCTTTCCGGGTCCTGGTCGGGGTAGGTCAGTAGCTCATCGCGGTGGTGCGTCAGGTGGCTGCGCCGGTAAATGTCAAACGGATACCACACGGCGATGGGCAGCAAGCCCAAGGCGCGGTTAAGCCAGGCACGCCGGGTTGGGTGCTGGTGCACCAGCTCGTGCTGCAGGCTCATGTACCACGCCGAAATCACCACCAAGGCCAGCAGCGCGCTACCCTGCGATCCTTGCGCGTACCAGGCCAGCGCGGCCAGCCAGCTACCGTAAATGGCGGCAATCAGCAGCCAGGTAGGCCACTCCACAGCACCTGGGGCCAGGTGCGGGCGGTGCGGTGTGTCGGTGTGCGCCGATGTCATGGGAGTCTCCAAATGGAATGTTGGTGGCTTTGTTTGCTGTTGAAATGCTAGCACCGCCCCCGGAGTTCCAGTTTGCGCTACCGCAAGCGCGCAGGGCTTGGCTGGCGCGGGCTTGTAAAATCCTGTTCTTCCACGCCAGCGTGTCCGGCGCAGTGGGGTTTTCTATTTCCGGGCCATGTAGAGGACTACCATGTACAAAAACCTCGCTGCGATGGCCCTCGCCTGGTTGGCGTCCGTCCGCGAAACCTGCGCAAGCGCCCCATGGGTGCACACCCGGCCCTCGCCATGAGCTACCAGGTCAAGGAGATTTTTTATACCCTGCAAGGCGAAGGCTCCAACGCGGGAAAGCCTGCGGTTTTTTGCCGCTTCGCTGGTTGCAACCTGTGGACGGGCCGTGAACCAGACCGTTGCACGGCGGTCTGCCAGTTTTGCGATACCGACTTTGTGGGCACCGACGGCACCTTGGGCGGCCGGTATGACAGCGCCCAGGTCCTGGCTGCACAAATTGCAGCCCTGTGGCCGGTGGCCGACCATGCGCACCGCTTTGTGGTGCTGACTGGCGGCGAGCCTTTGTTGCAGGTCGACGCCGCCTTGGTGGACGCGCTGCACGCCCAAGGCTTCCACATCGCGGTCGAGACCAATGGCAGCCTGGCCGCACCCGCGGGCATTGACTGGATCTGCGTCAGCCCCAAAGCGGGCGCGCCTTGGGTACAGCGCGTGGGCCAGGAATTGAAGCTGGTGTGGCCTCAGGCTGGTTTTGGTTTGGACGATCTGCAGGCCATGGCCGTACTGCCGTTTGAACACCACCATTTACAACCCTTGGACGACATCTTGCGCGCAAAAAACACCGAGATTTGCATCGCCTTATGCCTGCAAAACCCAGCCTGGAAGCTCAGCCTGCAAACCCACAAAATGACCGGAATTCGATGAACACCGCCTCCCAACCCATTTTTGGCCGCGAATTCCGGGTCAGCCAGCAGTTCTTTTTTGACGCCGCGCACACCTTGCAGCGCGACATCGAGCGCGAAGGCAGCCTGCGCGTGCACGGCCACACCTACTACGCCGAAGTGACCGTGGCTGGGCCGCGCGATCCCGTCAGTGGCATGGTGGTGGATTTGGGTCTGGTGCGCGTGCAGGTGGCGCAGGTGCGCGAGCAGCTAGACCACCGCATGCTCGATGAAGTGCACGACCTAGGCCCAGCTACGCTGGAAAACCTTTGCGCCTTTATCTGGCGAGCCTTGGAGCCCCGCTTGCCCGGTTTGGCACAGGTGCGCGTGTGGCGCGACTCAGTGGGCGACGGCTGCACATTGGGTCGGGCCTGATGCTACGGGGCTACCGCGCCAGCCTGCTGTGGTTTGCTGACCCGGCGCGGGGCGCCGACAGCATCCGGTACGAAGAGGACGGCCTGCTGGTCGTCGGCCCCAACGCCCAGGGGCTGCAGGTGGTGCAGGCGATTGGCAGTTGGCGTGCGCTTTCCGCCCAGCATTGCCGCGTGGCGGTGCAACACCTGCCCGGACGCATCATTGCGCCGGGTTTTGTGGACATGCATGTGCATTTCCCGCAAACCAACGTCATCGGTTCCCCGGCCGACGGCCTGTTGCCCTGGCTAGAAAACTACACATTCCCCGAAGAGCAGCGTTTCGCAGACCCCGACTACGCCACCGAGGCCGCTACGTTCTTTGTCGACGAACTCCTGCGCAACGGTGTGACCACCGCGCTGGCTTTTGCCACTTCGCACAGCAGCTCGGTCAACGCCTTGTTTGCCCAAGCCCAGGCGCGCCAGATGCGTCTGATCACCGGCCTGTGCCTCATGGACCGCCACGCGCCTGCCGCATTGTTGAACCAGAGTGGGCCAGGCGCGGATGCCGCCGAACACAGCCTGATCGAGTCCGAGGCGCTGATCCAGCGCTGGCACGGCCAGGGCCGGCTGGGCTACGCCATCACCCCGCGCTTTGCGCCCACGTCCAGCGAAGCCCAGTTGCGAGGTGCGGGAGAGCTGGCTGCGCGCTACCCCGACGTGTGGATTCAAAGCCATGTGGCCGAAAACAAAGACGAAATTGCCTGGGCGCGCACCCTGTTTCCGCAGTCGCGCAGCTACCTCGCCACCTACAACGACTTTGGCCTGATGCGCCAGCGCGCCGTCTACGCCCATTGCATCCACTTTGACGATGACGACCGCGCTCTGATGCGCGACACGGGCGCGGTGGCGGCCATCAGTCCAACGAGCAACCTGTTTTTGGGCAGCGGTTTCTTCGACTACGCAGGCGCCGACCGCGTGGGCTTTGGCTACGGCCTGGCCAGTGACGTAGGTGGTGGCACGAGCTTTAGCCCATTTCACACCATGCTGGCGGCGTACTACGTGGGGCGCGAAGGGCACACCAAAGCGGGTTTGTCGCTCACGCCGCAGCAACTTTGGTGGCAACACACCGCAGGCGCGGCGCAAGCGCTGGGCCTGGGTGGGGTGGTTGGCAATTTGCTGCCCGGCTGCGAGGCCGACTTTGTGGTGCTCAATCCGTCGGCTACGCCCTTGCTGGAGCGCAAGACGGCGATTGCATCGTCGCTGGCGGAGTTGCTTTTTTCGCTGCTTGTGTTGGGTGACGACCGCGCCGTAGAGCGCACGGTCGTCGCTGGGGCGGTTTAGGCCACGGTGCGCTGCACGCGCTCCTTGAACTCCTGGGCGCCTAATTGCCGCAGGTGCTGGGCTTGCGCCTGGTCAATGAGTTTGAGCTCCGCCATCATGTGAACCACGTTGTCGCGTGAGGCTTTGCCAGCGGAGGCTGTTGCGGCGTCGTCCAGGTGTTCGCCAAAGAGTACGACCATGATGGTTTTGCCAACGATGTTCATCAAAATACCAAACAGAACCAAGCCCATCAACATCGTCACGCCACCGATGACACGGCCCCAAAAACTCAGCGGAAACATATCGCCATAGCCAGTGGTAGTCAGGGTCACGATGCACCACCACATGGCAGCAGGAATAGAAGTGTAAAAACGCTTGTCCTCGGGGATCGGGTTGCCACTGACTGGGTCCAATGGCATGTATTTCGAGGCCTCAGGCGGTGCGTCCTGGGGTAGGGGGTTGGCAAGAATGTGTTCGTCCAGCGCGGCCTGACCGTGCGCCATAGCCTCCGCCGTGTACAGGCCGCCTTCTACGAAGTACATCAGGGTGCTCGAAATCATCATCACCGAAAACAAGGCGATAAAGTAGATCCGCAGGTTCGTGACGATGGGGTTGCTGGATTTGACCGCCATTGACAGGTTTTGAACCGCCATCTTGGCCATTTTGAGCACCCGCAGCACCCGCACCACGCGCATGAGCCGGAACACTTTGGCGCCTTGCAGGGCTGTGAGGTTCAAAATCATGAGGAAGGTAGGAATGATGGAAATCAAATCCACCAGACCCCAGAAGCTGAAAAAGTATTTAACCCGGTTCTGGGCGAAATACAGGTTTGAGAGGTAGTCCATCGTAAAAAAGCTCACAGCAATCACTTCGATGGCGTGAAACCAATCTGCGTGTAAGGTGGCGTAGGGCTCAACGGTTTCCAAAGCCAAAGACAGGCAGGATACGAAAATCCAAAAATTAATGATCCTCACCCACCGGGTAAAGGCGAGGCTTCCGGGGTCGTGAAACATGGCGCGCCAGACACTCTGACCTGGGCTGGGGGATGTCGCTGTATTGCTCATGGCGTGGGTTCCTTTGTCGATTTGAATAATAGAAGCCATGGCGCCCCGCGTGTACCGCACGGGATGGGCCCCCAAGGCTGCTTCCAACGTTGCCCGTCAATGTTAAACCAGCTTGCGCACCACCCCGCCGCCCCTGCGGTGGCGCTGTCTGCCCCCTGCGCGCGGCTTATGCCTGGCGCGGCTGCATGCCCGCGCGTGCCAGCCGCACCGGAAACTCGGCGCGGATGCGGGCGTCCATCTCGGGCGAGATGTGGGACGGGAAGTGGTTGTCCAAAATCACCTGTAGCTTTTTGGACGCGGTCTCCACGATGCTGGGGCGACCCTGTTCCACCCACTGGTTGGGGCTGGAGCGGTTGGCGATTTTGGGGTAGAGGTAGTCGCGCTGCATGAGGTTAAGGGTTTGCGGCGCGCCCAGGTAGTGGCCGGGGCCGGTCAGGCAGACGTCTCGGATGGTGTCGAGTGACAGGGTTTCGTCATTGACCTCGATGCCGCGAATCGTGCGTTGCACCGCGCCGATGATGTCGTTGTCAATCAGCAAGCTCTCCAGCGAAAAGCCCAAGAGGCTGGCCAGCATGCCGGCGGACTCATAAATCAGGTTGGCCCCGGCGTTGCCCACCAGCGCGTGGTTGTAGGCCTTCTCAAAACCGGCTTGGGCATCGGGCATTTTTGCGTCGCACATGCCCGATGCGGTGGCGCCGGTCAGGTCATAAAAGCGCGACATTTGGGCGCTGGCCGCGGACAAGAGCGCCTGCTCGGGGCTGCCGCCCGACATGGCGCCGGTGCGCAGGTCCGACACAAAGCACCAGGTGCCAAACATGGCGGGAGCTTTCGGTTTGACGGCGTTGACATACACCAAACCGGCCAGGCATTCGGCAGTCTCTTGCACCAGCGCAGTAGCCAAGGAGGCCGGCGCCGTGGCACCGGCCTGGCCGGCCGACAGCAGCAGCACGGGCATTCCGCCGCGCACTGCGACTTCCAGGCACTTGCAGGCGTCGTACGCAAACTTCATGGGCGGCACGACAAAGCAGTTGGACTGGCTGACAAAAGGGCGTGCGCGCCATTTGTCCTCGCCGCCGGCGATGATGTGAAGCATCTTGAGCGTCTCTTCCAGGTGCTCGGGCGAGACCCAACTCGAACCCACGTGCTTGGTGGTTCCGCTGACGCTGGCGTAGGTGGTGTTGAAGTCCATCTCGCGCGGCAAGTCCAAGTCGCGGCAGACCACAGAGCGCTGGAAAAAGTGGATGTGTTCCAGCGTGTCCACGGTGCGGGCGATGTTGTACAAGTCTTGCGTGGTGGAGTCCCGGTACTCGCCGCTAAAGGCGTCCACCATGCTGACCGCGGCGCCGGCCGTGCCGAAATAGACCTTGTCTCCCCAAGGCTCCATATCGTGTTTCGGGTCTTGGCCATGGAG
>CAIYQF010000439.1 GCA_903928325.1 uncultured beta proteobacterium
CGCTGCCCCAGCACGGCATGGACTACTGGCCCAAAGACGCCAAGATCATCCAGGTCGAAGCCGACCACACCAACCTCGGGCTGGTGAAAAAGATCACGGTGGGCATCCATGGCGACGCCAAAGCGGTTGCCAAAGAACTGCTGCGCCGCTTGAGCGCCATGACCCTGGCCAGCGACGCGACCAAGGCCGCGCGTGCCGCCACCATCGCCGCTGAAAAAGCCGCCTGGGAAAAAGAACTCGACGCCTGGACCCACGAGCGCGACCCCTACAGCCTGGACATGATTGACGAGGCCAAAGGCGAGCGCACGCCCACCGGCGGCACCTACCTGCACCCGCGCCAGGTGCTGCGCGAGCTGGAAAAAGCCATGCCCAAGCGCGTGATGGTGTCCACCGACATTGGCAACATCAACGCCGTGGCCAACAGCTACCTGCGCTTTGACGAACCGCGCAGCTTCTTTGCACCCATGAGCTTTGGCAACTGCGGCTACTCGCTGCCCACCATGATTGGCGCCAAGGCCGCCGCCATGGACCGCCCGGCCGTGGCCTACGCCGGTGATGGCGCCTGGGGCATGAGCATGTCGGAGTTGATGACCGCCGTGCGCCACGACATTCCGGTGACCGCCGTGGTCTTTCACAACCGCCAATGGGGCGCCGAGAAGAAAAACCAAGTGGACTTTTACAACCGCCGCTTTGTGGCCGGTGAGCTGGAGAGCGAAAGCTTTGCCGGCATCGCCATCGCCATGGGCGCCGAAGGCATCGTGGTCGACAAGTTAGAAGACGTGGGCCCCGCGTTGAAGCGCGCCATTGACATGCAGATGAAAGAGGGCAAAACCTGCGTGATCGAGATCATGTGCACCCGCGAGCTGGGCGACCCCTTCCGCCGCGACGCGCTGGCCAAGCCGGTGCGCTTTTTGGACAAGTACAAAGACTACGTCTAAACGCTGCCGCGCCATGAGCGACATGCCAGCAGGCACCCACCCCCGGCTGGACGCCTTGGTGGCACGCGCCCAGGCGCAAGCCGGGCAGACGCCGCCCACCCTGGCTCTGGTCTACCCCTGCGATGCGTTGGCAATGGACGCCGCGCAGCGCATCCGTGCCAGCGGCCTGGCGCGCGTGCTGCTGCTGGGTCCGCCAGATCTGATTACCCAGGCCGCCGCGCAGGCACAGGTGGACTTGCAGGGCTTCGAGGTGGTGGACACCGGGCCGGTGCCTGCCGACGCCGCGCGCCGTGCCTGCGCCCTGGCGCGCAGCGGCACGGTGCAGGTGCTGATGAAAGGCTCGCTGCACACCGACGAACTAATGGGCGCGGTGGTGAACAAAGACGCGGGCTTGCGTGGCAGCACGCGCATCAGCCACGCCTTTGTGTTTGACCTGCCGCGCTACCCCAAGCTGCTGGCGCTGGCCGACTGCGTGGTGAATATTGCGCCGGACCTGAAAACCAAAAAAGACATTCTGGGCAACGCCGTGGCGCTGTTGCAAGCATTGGGCATTGCGCACCCCAAGGTGGGCATTGTGACGGCGGTGGAAACCGTCAACCCGGCGATTGCCGCCACGCTGGACGCGCGCGACCTGGTGGAAATGTCCAAAGCCGGGGCCTGGCCGGGCGCGATTGTGGAAGGGCCGCTGGGCTTTGATAACGCTATTTCTGTCGAGGCGGCGCGCATCAAAAAAATCGACTCGCGGGTGGCGGGTGACGCCGACTTGCTGGTGGTGCCCGACCTCAATGCCGGCAACATGCTCTACAAAAGTTTCAACTACATCGGCGGGGGCGACTGCGCCGGGCTGGTGCTGGGCGCGGCGGTGCCCATTGTGTTGACCTCGCGCGCAGACAGCCTGCAGTCGCGCCTGGCCTCGGTGGCGCTGGCGGTGCTGCTCGCGCGCCCGGCGGCCACCGCCTGAAATTCCTCTGAACCAAGGATCCCCACGTGTTCAAGTTTTTGTCTTCCGAGCCACTGCACCAGCCCCTGGCGGCGTCAACGCCCACCGCCGAGACCACCATCAAGTGCACCACCTGCTATATGTGCGCCTGCCGCTGCGGCATCCGCGTGCATTTGCGCGAGGGCGAAAACGGCCCCGAGGTGCGCTACATCGACGGCAACCCGAACCACCCGCTCAACCAGGGCGTGATTTGCGCCAAGGGTTCTGCGGGCATCATGAAACAGGTCTCGCCCGCGCGCCTGACGCAGCCGCTCTTGCGCAAGCCCGGCACCGAACGCGGCGCGTCCGAATTTGAAGCCATCAGCTGGGAGAAAGCCTACGAGATCCTGACCGAGCGCCTGCAAAAAATCCGCTCCACCGACCCCAAGAAATTTGCGCTGTTCACCGGGCGCGACCAGATGCAAGCGCTGACCGGCCTGTTCGCCCGCCAGTTCGGCACGCCCAACTACGCGGCGCACGGCGGCTTTTGCTCGGTCAATATGGCCGCGGGCATGATTTACACCGTGGGCGGCAGCTTTTGGGAATTTGGCGGGCCGGACCTGGACCGCTCCAAGGTGTTTGTCATGCTCGGCACCGCCGAAGACCACCATAGCAACCCGATGAAGATTGCGCTGTCCAAGTTCAAGCGCGCGGGCGGGCGCTTTATCTCGATCAACCCGATTCGCACGGGTTACTCAGCGATTGCCGACGAGTGGATTCCCATCAAGCCCGGCACCGACGGCGCGCTCTTGATGGCGCTCTTGCACGAGCTGATTCGCACCGACACGCTGGACCATGCGTTTTTGAAGCGCTTTACCAACGCGCCGCAACTGGTGGTGCTGGACGAGGGTGCGCGCGAAGGCCTGTTTGCCTTTGACGCCAACCCGGAAAAAGGCCCACCCGGCGATGGCCGCAACCCGCACAACAAACTGATTTTTGACAAGACCAGCGGCACGGTGCTCAACGCCTATCCCGAAGGCATTGCCGACGGTTGCGACCCGGCGCTGGAAGCCCCACCTGAAGGCTTTTACACCCTGGCCGACGGCACGCACGTGACCCCGGCGTTTCAGCTACTGCGCGACCGCGTGGCCTCGTGCACGCCCGAGTGGGCCTCAGCCATCACCGGTATTGCCGCAGCGCGCATCGTGGCGCTGGCGCAAGAAATGGGCAACGCGGCCCTGAAGCAGGCGTTCGAGTTACCTATTCCCTGGACCGACGCCTGGGGCAAAGTGCACCCGACCACGCAGGCGCGGCCCCTGGCTTTTCACGCCATGCGCGGGCTGGCGGCGCATTCCAACGGCTTTCAGACGGTGCGCGCACTGGCCGTGCTGATGAGCGTGCTGGGCACCATTGACGCGCCCGGCGGCTTTCGCCACAAGGCGCCCTACCCGCGCCACATCGTGCCCAACTACCGCGCCTTCAATGCGCCGGAGATGATCCAGCCGAACACGCCGCTGAACGCCGCACCGCTGGGCTTTCCGGCCAGTCCTGAGGAGCTGGCCA
>CAIYQF010000440.1 GCA_903928325.1 uncultured beta proteobacterium
ACTTTGCGCACCGGGGCAATGCGGCGCAAGCCATCGCCGCCATGCGCTTTGTCGACAACCACGCCGCGGCCACCGAGGCCTCCCCCTGCAACCCCAACGGCAGCCCGGGAGGCCTGACGGCCGTCTCGACAGCCGACGGCCGCTTCACCGCCATGATGCCCCACCCCGAGCGGGTGTTTCGCAACATCCAGCTGAGCTGGCGCGACGCCACCCAACTGGACGCCAGTGCCCACAGCCCATGGATGGAACTGTGGCGCAACGCCCGCAAGTGGGTCGGTTAAAGCGCATCGCAGAAGTCCACCCGATGAAAGCCGATCGTCTGGACGCTGTGGACGCGCTGCGCGGCGCGGCCATGGTCTGGATGACGGTGTTTCACTTTTGCTTTGACCTGAGCAACGCCGGGCTCATTCAGGCCAACTTTTACCGCGATCCGGTCTGGACCTGGCAGCGCACCTGCATTCTGAGTTTGTTCTTGCTCTGCGCGGGCGCCGGTCAAGCCATTGCCGTGGCGCAGGGCCAAAGCTGGCCGCACTTTTGGCGGCGTTGGGCGCAGGTTGCAGGGTGTGCGCTGCTGGTCACGCTGGGCTCGACGCTGATGTTTCCCAAGAGCTTTATTTACTTTGGCGTTTTGCACGGCATGGCGGTGATGCTGCTGATTGCACGCCTGAGCGCCGGGTGCGGGCGTTGGCTTGGGCCCATGGGTGCGGCGGTGCTGGCGCTGAAATTTGCCGCACCGTGGGCGTTGGGCGAGGGATGGCTCCCTGTCGCTTTCAATGACAAAGCCCTGAACTGGATTGGTCTGATCGGCGTAAAACCCATCACCGAAGACTATGTGCCGCTGGTGCCCTGGCTCGCTTTGGTTTGGTGGGGCATGGCAGTCACCCAGTGGTGGCTGCGGCGCCGGTGCAGCACCGCCCAAGCGGCCGCCTCAGAGGTGTCTAAACCCGCACTTGTCCTGCGTCCCTTGGTGTTATTGGGGCGCTGGAGTTTGAGCTACTACATGGTCCACCAGCCCATGTTGCTGGCGGGCCTATGGCTATGGCAGCAGGTGTAGCGTCACTCAGCATGCAGCGTAAGCCATAAAAAAACGCGATCAAGGCCGCGTTTTTTTATGGGGCCCGAGCCCCAGGGGAGGGCTGCTGCTTGGCTTTATTCGACCTTGGCCTTGCTGCGCAGTTCTTCTTGGTACTTGCCAACTTTGCCTTGCATGAGTTGCTGGGCGATCTGGGGCTTCACATCGTCAAATTTGGGCAGCGGTGCTTCCCGCACGTCATCCAAACGGATGACGTGAAAGCCAAACTGGCTCTTCACCGGCGTTTCGCTGGTCTTGCCCTTGTTCAGAGCCACCAGCGCGTCCGAGAATTCTTTGACGTAGCTGCTGGGGTTGGCCCAATCGAGCTCGCCACCCTTGGCGCCGGAGCCCGCGTCTTTGGATTGCTTTTTGGCGATGTCTTCAAACTTCCCACCCTTTTTCAACTGGGCGATGATGGCTTTGGCTTGGTCTTCTTTGTCTACCAAAATGTGGTGGGCCTTGTATTCTTTACCGGCATTGGCAGCCGCAAATTTGTCGTATTCGGCCTTGATTTCAGCCTCGGTCACCGGATTTTTTGCCTGGAAGGATGCAAACAATTCACGGATCAGCAGCGACTGGCGCATCAGATCCAGTTGAGACTTGAAATCTTCGCTGCTGTCCAAGCCCTGGGCCACGGCGGCTTGTCCAAAAATCTCGCGGACGATGATTTCCTCTTTAAGCTGCCCTTGCATCTCTGGTGTCACGGGGCGCCCGGAGCGCGCCACCTGCTGCGTTAACGCTTCCATACGGCTCGTGGGCACTGCTTTGCCATTGACTATGGCCAAATTTTGAGCGCTCACTGTGCCCGCACTGGCAAGGAGCAAGGTGGCAATCGCTGCGAGGATGGTTTGTTTTTTCATTCGGGGTCCTTGGGTACGGTAGATCGGGGGGGGGGGAGGGATTGGCAAAAAAATCGGCCTGGGTCGGCCGTGGGGATATCTATGTGGGAATCTCGGTCTCAATGGCCAGTGCGTGCAGGCCTTGGCCTATGAAATCTTGCATAGCATCATACACAAGGCGGTGGCACGCGAGCCTGGACTTGCCGGTAAAGAAGGGTGAAGCAATGCGCACCCGGAAGTGGGTTCCAAAACCGGATCCGTTGGCCCCGGCATGTCCCGCATGCAAGCCACTCTCATCGATCACTTCCAGCTTCACCGGGCTTAGCCGCTGTTGCAAACGGGCTTCCAAATTGGCAGTAGTTGCGGAAAGCGGTGTTTTCATTGCGGGGGCGCTGTGCTGTCGTCTTGCCCGTCAGGAGTCTTGAGCTTGACATGTGGTGCGATGTACAGGCCCTGGCCCAGAATGAAAACCAGCGGAAAGGCATAACCCCAGAGCTTAAAGTTCATCCAGGCCTCGGTGCTGTAGTACGCCGCCACATACCCATTGATGGCTGCCATGAACAGGCAGTACACGACCCAGACAAGGTTCAGGCGCTGCCAAACTGCCTCAGGCAAATCCATTTGGCTGCCCAGCAGTGCGCGCAAAAAATTTTTGCGCGACACCCACAGGGCAAAGGCCAGACCCAAAGCCATGACCCCATATAACACGGTCGGTTTCCACTTGATAAAGCGCTCATCGTGTAATCCCAGCGTCAAGGCGCCAAAGCCCAGCACCAGCACCAGGGTGACCTTGTGCATCAACTCCAGCTTGCGTTCCTTGGCATAAACAACGGCCATTTGCACCACCGTGGCGGCCATGAGAACCCCCGTGGCGACATAAATGTCATGCAGCTTGTAAGCGCCGAAAAACAGCAGGATGGGGAAAAAATCGATGAACAGTTTCATGTAGGGATGAAGTGTAACGAGGCCGAATTCATGCAATAGCGCAGGCCGGTGGGTGCCGGGCCGTCTTCAAACACATGGCCCAGGTGCGCGTGGCACTGGGCGCAATGCACCTCGGTGCGCTTCATCCACAGCAGGCCGTCGACTTTGGTGCCCACCGCTTCGGGTGCGATGGGCGCGAAGTAGCTGGGCCAACCTGTGCCCGAGTCGTACTTGGTGTCTGACGAAAACAAGGGTTGGTCGCAGCAAATGCAACGGTAAGTGCCGCTTTTTTTGTTGCCTTCCCAGCGCCCGGTGAAGGCGCGCTCCGTAGCTTCGTGGCGGGTTACGTCAAACGCTTTGGGCTCTGCGCCCTTGGCTTGCAGCAGTTCGCGCCACTGGTCGTCGGTTTTGGTGATCACGGTAAGGTTACCTTTCAAAAATGCTTTTTAGGAGCTGCAACTGATTGCAATGCCAGCGGCCCAGTCTGGCGCAAAACCGGCCCAGGCTTCGTGGCTCGGATGCTCGTCAAATGGATGTTCCAACACGGTTTGCAAGTCGTTCAGCACCGAGAAGTCTTTGTCCTTGGCGGCCCTGATGGCAAGTTCGCCCAGGTGGTTGCGCAGCACGTATTTGGGGTTGGTGCGCAGCATACGTGCCGATACCGATGCGGGTGATTCGCCATCGTTGTGGCCATGCAGAGCGCGAAATTCCGTCAACAGCGCATCGGCGCCAGTGCGGTCAACGAACAGGTCACGCACGCTCGCGTCCGCCAGGTCCATGCCAGCAGCCCAGTGGCTCAGGCGACGCCAAAAAATCGTGAAGTCCACCCGGTCCTGGGCCAGCAGTTTGAGCGCAGTCTCGATCAAGGACCGTTGCGTGTCGTGCGCCTGGGCAAAGCCCAGTTTGGTGGCAAAGCGCGTGGCGAGTGCTTGCGGGTAGTGGGTCTTAAACGTTTCCAGGGCGGCGATGGCCTGTTCCTGTTCGCCGATCAAAGGTAACAGCGCCTGGCCCAGGCAGTACAGGTTCCAGTAAGCGACGTTAGGCTGCTTGTAGAAGGCGTACCGGCCTTGGGTGTCGGAGTGGTTGCAGATGTGGTACGGGTCGTAGGCATCCAAAAACTGAAAGGGCCCGTAGTCTAGCGTGAGGCCCAGGATGCTCATGTTGTCGGTGTTCATCACGCCATGGCAAAAACCCACCGATTGCCAATGCGCCACCATTTCGGCCGTGCGCTTTGTGACTTGCGCCAACAGCGCCGCGTAAGGGTGGGCGCCTTTCTGCGCTCCGTGGCCGCAGGCGGGATAAAAGTGTTCGATCACGTGGTCGGCCAATGTTTTGAGTTGTGCGTGCTGCTGGCCGTGCGAAAAATGCTCGAAGTGGCCAAAGCGCACAAAGCTGGGTGCCACGCGGGCGACCACTGCCGCCGTTTCGCGCTTCTCGCGCCAGACCGGCGCGTCCGAGCCAGTGACGCTCAACGCGCGCGTGGTGGGCACGCCCAAAGCGTGCATGGCCTC
>CAIYQF010000441.1 GCA_903928325.1 uncultured beta proteobacterium
CGTGTTTCTCAAGGTTGGCATGGACGTGCGTTGGGGAGGATTTACCGGCAGCCTGGACGACGCCGTCAACGAGGGCGTGCGCCGGGCCTACAACGACCCCAGCAACACCTTGCGCGCCAGCGTGGTGGCCGACCCCGAGTTCTTGCGCAAGAACACCAAGGACAACACGCCGGCCGTGATCTTCACGGAAATCGTGCCCGGCAATACCGTCGAAGTGACGGTGGCGGCCAAGGGCGGCGGCTCGGAGAACAAGAGCAAGATGATCATGCTCAACCCCGGCGACTCGGTGATCGACTGGGTGCTCAAAACCGTTCCCACCATGGGCGCTGGCTGGTGCCCGCCAGGCATGCTGGGCATTGGCATTGGCGGCACGGCTGAGAAAGCCGTGCTGATGGCCAAAGAAAGCCTGATGGACGATCTGGACATGTACGCGTTGCAAGCCAAGTCCAGCAGCGGCGCGGTGCTCACGCCGGTAGAAAACATGCGCTTGGAACTGTATGAAAAGGTCAACGCCCTGGGCATAGGCGCCCAAGGCCTGGGCGGCCTGACCACGGTGCTCGACGTCAAAATCAAGATGTACCCTACCCACGCCGCCAGCAAGCCGGTGGCCATGATCCCCAACTGCGCGGCCACCCGCCATGCCCACTTTGTGATGGACGGCAGCGGCCCGGTGTACCTGACTCCGCCGTCGCTGGACCTGTGGCCCGCTGTCAACTGGGCACCCGACTACGTGAAAAGCACCCGCGTGGACCTCAACACCCTCACCAAAGAAGAAGTGGCCAACTGGAAGCCCGGCCAAACCCTGCTGCTCAACGGCAAGATGCTGACCGGTCGCGACGCGGCGCACAAGCGCATCCAGACCCTGCTGACCCAGGGCGAACCGCTGCCCGTGGACTTCACCAACCGGGTGATTTATTACGTCGGCCCGGTCGATGCGGTAGGCGACGAGGCAGTCGGCCCCGCTGGCCCCACCACCGCCACGCGCATGGACGGGTTTACTGAAACGATGTTGGCGCAAACCGGCCTGATTTCCATGGTGGGCAAAGCCGAGCGCGGCCCGGTGGCGATTGAAGCCATCAAGAAACACCAAAGCGCCTACCTGATGGCCGTGGGCGGTGCCGCCTATTTGGTCAGCAAAGCCATCAAGCACGCCAAGGTGGTGGGCTTTGCCGACCTGGGCATGGAAGCCATTTATGAGTTTGATGTGGTTGATATGCCGGTGACGGTGGCCGTGGATTCGGGCGGCACCAGCGCCCACATCACCGGCCCGGCCGAGTGGCAAAAGAAAATTGCCACGGGCGAGTTCAAGAACATCGGCATCAAGTCGGTCTAATGCCGATAGCCGCACCCTGCCCCCGATGCAGCCCATAGGCGTCTTTGACAGTGGAGTTGGGGGCTTAAGCGTGCTCCAGGCCTTGCGCCTGGAACTGCCGCATGAGCACTTTGTCTACGTCTCCGACTCGGGACACGCCCCTTATGGGGAACGCGATGTCTCCCATGTGCTGCAGCGCTCCTTGGCGATTGGTGATTACTTGGTGCACAGCCACGGCGCGCGCGCGCTGGTCGTGGCGTGCAACACCGCCACCGCTGCGGCAATAGCGGCCTTGCGCGCCGCGCACCCGGCGCTGCCCGTCGTAGGTGTGGAACCCGCCCTCAAACCCGCCGCCGCGCACAGCCGTACCGGCGTAGTGGGCGTACTGGCCACGCGCGGCACACTGGCGAGCGACAAATTCCAGGCGCTGCTGCAGGCGCAAAACACCCAAGTTCGCTTTGTGCTGCAAGCCTGCGATGGCTTGGCCGCCGCCATAGAGCATGACGATGCCGCGCAAATCCAGGCGCTGTGTGCGCGCTACACGGCCAAGCTGGGCCACTTTGGCGCCACGCCAGACGCCATAGACACCGTGGTGCTGGGTTGCACCCACTATGCGTTTGCTACAGGCGTACTGCAAAATTTGCTAGGCCCCGCGGTCGTTTTGCTCGATGCTGGAAAACCGGTTGCGCAACGAACCCACAGTTTGCTGGCCCAGTCCATGGCCGAAAATGCTGCTTCAACAGATGACCAGGAAAAAACCGATGGTGTGGAGTTGTGGACGACCGGAGCGGTCGACACATTGCGAGACGCGGCGCAGCGCTGGCTCTGCGGCGCCGGCCCCGTGCGCCATGTGGTGTTGGGCTAAAGGCATGGCTCCGACAGAAACCGAAGTCTTACCCTAACCCGTTGTAAACACTAGGGTTTTTTTGTAGCATGGCCATTTATGCCCCCAAATGTGCCCCCACAATGCTTCGGATACCCCCCTATGGCCCTGACTGATGCCCAAATTCGCAACCTGACCAAACCCGGCAAGCATGCCGACGGCGCAGGCCTTTATCTGGAACTGACCCCGGCGGGCGGGCGGTACTGGCGTATGAAGTACCGGCACGGCGGCAAAGAAAAGCGCCTGGCCTTTGGGGTTTACCCTGGCGTGAGCTTGAAAGCAGCGCGCGACCTGACCGCCCAGGCGCGCAAGGCACTGCAAGACGGCAACGACCCCGGCGAGCTGCGCAAGGCCGATAAGGCAAAGACCGTGCATGAATCGAACAACACCCTTGAAATCGTAGCCCGCGACTGGATGACCCACCAGGCAAAGCGCTGGGTTAAAAAGACACACGACCGCACCGTTTCCGCATTCCAAAACGACGTGTTCAAGCCGCTGGGTTCGCGCCCCATGGCATCGATCAAGCCCGGCGAAGTCATGCGTCTGGTGAAAAAGATAGAGGCACGTGGCGCCAGCGACCAAGCGGGCAAGGTACTGCAACACGTCAAAGCGGTTTATCGGTGGGCAGTGGTGCATGAACGCATCGAAAGCAATCCCATGCTCGATCTGGTGCGCGCCGAAATACTCAAACCGCACAAGGTGCAACACCGGGCCGCTATGCCCGACAAAGAGCTTCCCGCCTTCCTGGCCAAGCTGGCAGCCTATGACGGCGACCCACACACGCGCCACGCCCTGCGCCTGATGATGCTGACCGCTACCCGCCCCGGCGAGACACGCGGCGCCTGTTGGGCCGAATTCGACCTGGCCGCAGCCCTTTGGACTATCCCCCCCGATCGCATGAAAATGCGCACCGAACACCGCGTGCCCCTGTCTACCCAAGCCCTTGACGTTCTGCGCAGCATGCAAGCCCTAAGCGGCGACCGCGATCTAGTGTTTCCCAGCCCCTACTACCCGAGCCAAAGCCTGAGCGAAAACACCTTCAATTCAGCCCTGACCCGTATGGGCTACAAAAACACAGCTACCGCCCACGGATTCAGAGCCTTGTTTTCTACCGTGGCCAACGAATCAGGCTGGAACCCCGATGTGATCGAGCGCCAACTCGCCCACGTGGAGCGCAACGAAGTGCGAGCCGCCTACCACCGCAGCGCCTACACCGCTGACCGCGCCCGGCTGATGCAGTGGTGGGCAGACTACCTAGACGCCCGCCGGGCAGGCACCGCTAGGCCACCGCGCCCGGCCTGACCCCTCCCCCCCCGACGCGCACCAGGCGCGCAGCGACCCACGCCAGAGCGCGCCCACCCACCGCACCAGGTCAAAACCCCGGCACCGCCCCTGCTGGCGCCAGCACCGGCACGCCCAAAACACGCCCCCAAAACACCCCAAAACCAGGGCAAAGCCGCAGCCCCAGGGCCGAATTCACCGGCTGACTATCCAAAAACACCGGGGACACCGGGGACAAACCGCGTTTTCAGAGGGAAAAGGCCTGAAAGGCAACCGGGGACAAAGCGGGGACAAACCGGGGACAAAGCGGGGACAATCTAAATATGTGAAAGATGAAAAATTCATTCATTCATATATAAACCCCTCCTTTCCCCTTTCACCCAATGGCCACCGCTGCCCCCCGCTGGCCTTATTCGCACGCCTTCGCACCTAACCGGAATAAAGCGCGCGCGTGCTTCCCCTGGCACCACCTCCCCGCCCCGGCGACGCGCAGGCCTGCGGCGGGCACCGCACGGCAAACCACCACGCACGGCGCCTGGCCAGCGATCAACGCCAGCCCGCACCGCGCGCCGGGCGGTAGTGATTCAAAAGTGAAAGGAATGGGGGCCGGGCACCCCCAGGCCGTGCCCCTGCTGGAGCTGGTGGGTTTGACCTAGGCCTAAGCTTCGGACGTTTCGAGCCGCACAATGCGCCCCAAAACATCGGCCATGGCGATACGCGCCTGTTCTGTGTCGTAGTGGGTTTGAAGGTTCACCCAGCTTTGCGCATCCGTGCCAAAAAACGCGCCCAGGCGCAGCGCAGTATCGACCGTGATGCCGCGCAAGCCCTTCACAATTTCATTGATGCGCCGGGGCGGTACGTCTATCGCCTTAGCGAGTGCGTATTGGCTGATACCCAGGGGCTTTAGCCAGTCTTCCAACAAGATGACGCCGGGGTGAATAAGTGGAACTGTGCGCGCCATGGTGGCTGCCCTTTCAGTGGTAATCGACAATTTCAACGCGGGCCGCGTGACCGCCTGCCCAGACAAAACACAGCCGCCATTGGCCATTGATGCGGATACTGTGCTGCCCCTTGCGGTCACCCTTGAGGGCTTCCAACTGGTTACCCGGCGGCAGGCGCAAAAAATCTAACGCAGTGGCCGCGTGGAGCTGTTGCAATTTACGCATGGCCACCGCCTCAAAATTCACAAACCTAGCAATGCGCTTACCCCCGAAAAATGCTTCGGTATCGCTGCACTGAAAGTCTTGAATCATGCCCGAATAATAACGACCACCGTTATCAAGGTCAACCCACCACCTTGACGCCCCCGCCCGCCCCCATGCCATAATCCGCCCAAGCCAGAAATGGCCCGGTGCGTGAAAACACCAAACGAATAGCGGCGCAACCTCCCCGATAGCGAGGTTTTGTCACGTCTAGACACAGCGCGCAGCCCAGGCACGGGCCCGCGCAGAGTTTCGGGCGGGATGGCCAAAGCGGTAACGCCTGGCGCACGCCTATTCGCGTGTTTTCAACATCCTGCCCACCCGCCATGCTTGAAAACGTGGCGAGTGGTTTTTAGTCTCGAATAGGAGCACGAAACCATGACGAAAGTCGCCCCCCTGGCCAGCCACCGCGCTGGCGCCCGCATGCCAGCGCATGCACTGCCCCCAACGCCAGCCACGTCACCCAC
>CAIYQF010000442.1 GCA_903928325.1 uncultured beta proteobacterium
ACCGCAGCCGGGTCGAGTCGCTGGTGCAGCGCAAGGGCAGTCGCCCACTGCGCACGGCCTGTGGCGAGTTCACCGCCCACACCTTCCAAGACACCACGGGCCATGGCGTGCACCTGGCGTTGGTCCTAGGCGAATGGGGGCCGTACGACGTGGTGCCCGCCCGGGTGCACGAGCCGCTGTCGGTGCTCGACGCGCTGGAAGTGGGCCGCACCCTGCATTCCTGGAGCCTGGACGCGGCGCTAGCCTACGTTGCGGCACAAGGGCGTGGCGTGGTGGTACTGCTCAACTGTGGTGAAAGCGGGCAACAGCTCCTAGCCCAGTTTGACGGAACGGCGCGCCCAGCGCACGCGCCAGAGCGTGGCCGCATGGACCTGCGCACCTATGGCGTAGGCGCGCAAATCCTGCGCCTGTGCGGCGTGCAGAAAATGCAGCTCATGGGCAGCCCCCGGCGCATGCCCAGCATGGCAGGGTACGGGCTTGAAACCGTTGGCTATGCCAGCCCGCCAGCGCTTTGACGCGCATCCCCGTTACACCCGTTCATCTCCCTCCCAACGAAAGACCCCTCATGTTTGGTGCAGACAAAGGCAAAATTGATTCCGAAGACCACCGCTTGGATGGAAGAGACCTTTGCATCGGCATCGTGCAAGCGCGCTTCAACGCCGGGGTGACAGACACCTTGGCTGCCGCGTGCAAAGCCGAACTCCTGTTGTTGGGTTTGAGCGAGAAAAACATCCACCACCTGACAGTCCCTGGCGCATTGGAAATCCCGATTGCATTGCAGGCCATGGCCGAAAAGGCGCGCTACGACGCCCTGATCGCGCTGGGCTGCATCATTCGCGGCGAGACCTACCACTTTGAACTGGTGGCCAACGAGTCTGGCGCGGGCGTGACCCGCGTGGCTCTGGACTACCAAATTCCGATCGCCAACGCGATTCTTACGACCGAGGACATGGCCCAGGCCGTGGCCCGCCAGGTGGAAAAAGGCAGTGACGCCGCCCGCGTGGCCGTGGAAATGGCTAATTTTCTGGACACCGTTTAATGACCGACACCCCCAGCACCGCTAAGCGCCCTCCCCGCCAGGCCCGCGTGGGCCTGACCAGCACGGGCGCGCGCAAAGCGGGCAGCAAAAATACACGCAGCCGCGCCCGCGAATTTGCGCTTCAGGGCTTGTACCAGCGCCTGGTAGGCAAAAACTCCGGGGCCGACATTGACAGCTTCACCCGCGACCTGGCAGGCTTTAGCAAGGCTGACGCCGCCCACTTTGACGCCCTGTTGCACGGCTGCATAGCCCACGCCGATGCGCTGGACGCGCTGATCCTGACGCGCATGGACCGGCCTATGGCCGAGATCTCGCCGGTCGAGCACGCGGTGATGTGGATTGGCGTCTATGAGATGCAGCATTGCCCCGACGTGCCCTGGCGTGTGGTGCTCAATGAATGCATTGAATTGGCCAAGGAATTTGGCGGCACCGACGGCCACAAATACGTCAACGCCGTGCTCAACGGCCTGGCGCCCGAGCTGCGCGGGCCCGAAGTGCAGGCTGACCGCGCCCGCAACCCCGCTGCCTGAGTGGCGCAGCAGGCCATGAAGATCTCGCGCCGCGCCGAGAACATCACGCCGATTTATGTGATGGAGGTGGCCCAGGCCGCGTCTGAGCTGGGCGCCCGCGGGGCGCACACCGATGCGCCCATGGTGTTCTTGAACATCGGCGAGCCCGATTTCACCGCCCCGCCCCTGGTGCAAGAGGCCGCGCTGCGCGCCATCAGCCAAGGCCACAGCCAATACACCCAGGCCACCGGTCTGCCCGCGCTGCGCGCGCGCATCAG
>CAIYQF010000443.1 GCA_903928325.1 uncultured beta proteobacterium
CAAAGAAGACATGCTGCGGCTTTTGCGTCATATCGGTCCGCGCCTGCCCGCGCACAAGCCGCATTACCTGATGGGTGTGGGCACGCCCGAAGACCTGATTGCCGGCGTGCAAAACGGCATTGATATGTTTGACTGCGTCATGCCCACGCGCAATGCGCGCAATGGTACGTTCTTTAGCCGCTTTGGCGACCTCAAAATCCGCAACGCCCGCCACAAAAGCGACCCCCAGCCGCTGGACACCACCTGCACCTGCTACGCCTGCGCCGGCAGCAGCGGCGTGTCCTGGGACGCCGGTGGACGCGAAGGCTTTAGCCGCGCCTATTTGCACCACTTGGACCGCTGCGGTGAGATGCTGGGGCCCATGCTGGCCAGCATCCACAACCTGCACTACTACCTGAACCTCATGCGAGAGGTGCGCAACGCGCTGGACGCCGGGTGCTTTGGCGCCTTTGTGGCGCAGTTCCACGCCGACCGCGCGCGCGGCGTCTGAGCGAGCGAGCGCCAGACGCTTTGCTACACTGAACGCCATGTTTATCCACCGCATCAGCATTACAGGTTGCAGCGACCGGGGAGCCTGGCCCTGGCGGACCTGGCACGCTTTGCCAGCGTCTGGCGCGGTGCGGGTGGCCTGAAGACTGAGGTCTTCTGCCCCGCCCCAGCGGCCCAGGCGCATTGCGCGCCGGACCGGCACGGGATGCCCCACCAGGCCCCGAAGTCCGCGTGAATTGAATTTTTTCAACACAGCGATGTTGCGCACCGCAAAGGCACGTGCAGCGCCCGCCCCGAACTTCAAAAAGGCATAGACCCCTTGTGACCCCCCAAACTTCCGAGACCGAATTTGCCGCCCTGGCCGCCCAGGGCTTTAACCGCATCCCCCTGACCGCCCAGGCTTTTGCCGACCTGGAAACGCCGTTGTCGCTCTACCTCAAACTCACGGCCAACGCGCCTTACACGTTTTTGCTGGAGTCGGTGGTGGGTGGCGAGCGCTTTGGGCGCTACAGCTTTATTGGCCTGCCCGCGCGCACGCTATTGCGTAGCAGCGGCTTTGGCGCCCAGGCGCACACCGAGGTGGTGACCGACGGCGTGGTGGTGGAAACCTCATCTGTGAATCCGCTGGACTTTATTGCCAGCTACCAGCAGCGCTTCAAGGTGGCGCTGCGCTCGGGCATGCCGCGCTTTTGTGGCGGGCTGGCGGGTTATTTCGGCTACGACGCGGTGCGCTACATCGAGAAGAAGCTGGAGGCCAGTTGCCCGCCCGATGAACTGCAATGCCCCGACATCTTGCTTTTGCAATGCGAAGAGCTGGCGGTAATTGACAACCTGTCGGGCAAGCTGCATTTGATGGTCTATGTGGACCCGGCCACGCCCGACGCCTATGCGCGGGGCACGGCGCGCTTGCTGGCGCTCAAAAACCAGCTGGCGCAGGCGGTGCAAATTCCGGCCGTGGTGCCCAGCGCAGGCCACCCGGCGCAGCGCGACTTCGCCAAGGCCGACTACATCGCCGCCGTGCTGCGCGCCAAGGAGCTGATTGCCGGGGGCGACTTCATGCAGGTGCAGGTGGGTCAGCGCATCAAAAAGCGGTATACCGCCTCACCCTTGAGCCTCTACCGCGCGCTGCGCTCGCTCAACCCCAGCCCCTACATGTATTACTACAACTTCAGCGGCGCGGCCCTTGGCGGCGCAGACTTCCATGTGGTGGGCGCCAGCCCCGAAATTTTGGTACGCCAGGAAACCCTGACCAACGGGGACACCAAAGTCACCATCCGCCCGCTGGCTGGCACCCGGCCGCGCGGCGCCACGCCCGAGCTGGACAAGGCGGCCGAACATGAACTGGTGAACGACCCCAAAGAGCGCGCCGAGCATGTGATGCTGATCGACCTGCGCGCAACGACATCGGCCGCAAC
>CAIYQF010000444.1 GCA_903928325.1 uncultured beta proteobacterium
CCAAGGGCAATGGTCTGGAAGCAATCGACCGCGTACGCGCTGCTTTTGGGGCGCAGTTGCCCGCCGTGGTGGTGAGCGGTAACACCGACCCCGTGTTTGCCCGCCACCTGGCGCAGCAGGGCGTCGCCTTGTGCCTCAAGCCCTTGAAAATTCCCGATCTCCAAGCCGCCTTGCGCACGGCTACGGACCAAAGCGTCGCAAGTTTGGTTGCCTAGCGTGGGTACAGCGCGTCGACGCCCATTGCGCAGCCATCGCTGCGGGGATCGTGGGCACCCGACAGGGCGCCCGTAGAGTCGTCGATGGCAATCACGCCGGGGTGGCCCATCAGCGGGCTATGCGGCTGCACCGTGCTGACCTGGTGCCCCTTGCGTGCCAGCGCGTCCACGTCGTAGGCGGGTACATCGGCTTCGAGTTTGAGCGAATCGTGGGCATCTGAAAAAGTCTTTCCCAGCAAAAACCGGGGCCGCGCCAAGGCCTGCATGGGGTCCATTGCGTAGTCAATCATGCGTGTCAACACAGCGGCCAGGGTTTGGGGCTGCCCATCGGCCCCCTGTGTGCCATACAGCACGGCGGGCTTGCCGTGTCGCAGGTACATGCCGGGGTTCAGGGTGTGAAAAGGCCGCTTGCCCGGCTCCAGCGCATTGGGGTGGTCAGGCTGCAGCGAAAACGATGCGCCCCGGTTGTGCCAGAGTACGCCGGTGTCGCCCAGCACCACGCCACTGCCCCAATCAAAGTACACGGTGGCGAGCATGGACGCCGCGTTGCCCTGCGCGTCGGCAGCACCCACGTACACCGTGTCGCCGGTGGCAAAGGCGTGTGGCCAGTCCAGCGCGCGATCGATCTGTATGGCGCCCGCCAGGGCATCCAGGTGCTGCGCCGACAGCAGTCGGTCGGTGGGAACCTCCACAAAGTCCGGGTCGGCGACGTAGCGGTTGCGGTCCATAAACGCTTGCTTGATGGCCTCGACCAGCTGGTGGTAGTAGGCCGCGCTGCCCTCGGCGACGCGCTGCAGGTCAAAGCGCTCCAAAATACCCATGATTTGCAGGGTCGTTATGCCTTGGGTGGGTGGGCGCAGCGCCAACAGGGTGCCGCTGCGGTAGCTGGTTTGCAGCGGTGCCTCGACGCGTGCGCGGGTGGCCGCCAGGTCTTCGCTGCGCAGGGGTGAACCCGCCAGCGCCAAGCCTTGGGCCAGGCGCTGGGCCAGTTGCCCCTCGTAAAAGTCACGCGGACCACGCACGGCCAGCGTCTCTAACGTGTGGGCCAGTTGCGCTTGCCTGCGCCAGTGGCGCGCTGGCGGCACGCCGCCTTGGTGCCCAAAATGGCGGTACACATCGGGCATTTCAGCGGCCTGCGTGAGCCGGAAATCAAGCCAGAACCGCTCGGACTGGCTGATTTCAAACCCGTCGCGCGCCAGGCCCACGGCCGGCGCCCACAAGTCCGCCCAGCTGCGCGTACCGGCCATGGTGTCTTGGCTGATGCGGTGGGCGCATGCCAAGGCGTCCACGGCTGCGGCACCCGTCAGCGCCGAGCGGGGCCCACGCACCGGGATGGTGCCGCTATAGCCCTTGGTGTTGGCGGCGGCCTGCCCGATGCCCGAAATGGTTTGTACCCTTGCGTGGCGGTCGGCCACCATCCACAGCGCATCGCCCCCCAGGCCGCAAAAATGCGGGTAGGTCACGCACAAGGCCGCTACCGTGGCGATAGCGGCTTCCACCGCATTGCCCCCGCTGGCCAGTACGTCCACCCCACACTGGGTGGCCAGCGCATGGGGGCTGGTCACCATGCCGAGGGACGAGCGTGCGCTTTGCCGCATTCCGGGCTGTGTCATGCCAAGGTGTTTTCCACGTGCTGGCAGATGGCGCCCGGCGTGGTGAGCCATAGCTGCCCGGCGTCGCGCGCCTGGGCAATGTGCAGCAGCGCGCGACGAAGGTGCCGCAGTCGGTAGGGCTGGCCCACGATGTAGGGGTGCAAGGCAATACCCATCACCAGCGGCTGTGCGTGGGCTTGCTCCAGCATCTCGTCCAGGTTGTCGATCACGATGTCGGCAAAGTCCTTGCCGTCCATGTGCCGCCCCATCACCATGGGGATGTCATTGAGCTCTTGGGGATAAGGGATGGACCACACCGTCTGGCCGCTGCGGGTCCGCATGCGGGTGGGTTGGTCATCGTGGCACCAGTTCAGCGTGTAGTGGTAGCCCGCTTCGCACAGCAGGTCTGGCGTGGCGGTGCTCTCGGATATCCACGGCGACAACCAGCCGCTCGGAGCCGTGCCGCTGTGCTGTGCGATGCGGCTGCGGCAGCCCTTTAACAACTGCAACTCGTCTTCCTCCGACAGGCTGGACTGGCGCACAGCGTTGGTGTGGCCGTGGGCGATCAATTCGTCGCCCCTCTGCGCAAACGCGGCCACCAACTCGGGGCAGTGTGTGTACAGGGCCGTGTTGACGATGGCGCCCACGGGTAGCTTGAGCTGGTTAAAGAGATCCAGGCAGCGCCAAGCGCCAACCCGGTTGCCATACTCGCGCCAGGCAAAGTTGAGCACGTCGGGCTGGGGTGACGGCGGCGCGATGCATGCACCCAGGCCTTGCCCAAAAGCAAAGTGTTCTAGATTGAAGCCGATGTACAACGCCAGCCGGGCGCCGTTAGGCCAGGTGTAGTCGGGTCGGGCGGTGATGGACTGGTAGGGAAATCGACCATGGTCGGGCAGCGGGGCAAAGAGGTCCATGGTGCGCTAAAGCCCAGCGGCCCAGGGATCGCACAGCCCCGCGCGCAAGAGCATGCGTTCGGCGCTGTCGTTCCAGACGTCCATTTGCACGATCTTGCCCTGGCGCACCAGGTAGCGGTCGACGTAGCGGTTGCCTTCAAAGTGCGTGCCGTCCGGCCACTGGCCATACAGGGTTCCCACGCTGTACACAATGGCCTCGTCCGATGTGGGGCCTGGCACCACGTCCGTGTGCTCGATGCGCTTTTTCACCCATTGGTAGCGCTTGGCATTGAACGCGCTGCACTCGCTGGTGTCGCGCATGGCGCGCCCTCCGGTGAACCGGATGCGCAAGTCCGGCGACACATAGACGCGAGCGCCTACCGGGTCGGGGACCATGATGGCGCGCAGAAACGCGTCGACGATTTCTTTTGGGGTGTCAGACATAGATGGGGCTCGGTCGGTGGAAACATGGCGCCAGGAGCTTGTCGTCACGCGTCGCAAAGGCCATGCCAGCTTTGCGCCAATCGATTCCAGCGCGCGCGATCCAAATGCGCCAAGGTCGTGCATTATTGCCCTACGTACAATCGACCGATAACCTGGAGCCCCTAGACCATGAGCATTAAAAGCGACAAATGGATACGCCGCATGGCCGAATCCACCGGCATGATCGAGCCGTTCGAGCCGGGGCAGGTGCGCCAGGTGGACGGCAAGAAAATCATCTCCTACGGCACCAGCAGCTACGGCTATGACATCCGCAGCGCGCCTGAGTTCAAGGTGTTTACCAACATCCACAG
>CAIYQF010000445.1 GCA_903928325.1 uncultured beta proteobacterium
AGGCCAGCGCCATGGCGATGTCATTTGAGGTGGATGTGCACACCAAGGCCCTAACCGTGGTCATGACCGATGCGGCGTCGGGTGAGGTGGTGCGAAAAATTAACCTCAAAGGCTTGCACGGCCAAATTCACCAAACCGCCAAGCTGGTCGGTGCCATGGTGGATACACGCTCCTGAGCGCGCCCAGCGTACCGGGTAGCTCCATGGTGGGCTGGGGCGCTAGCGCGCAGCTGGGTTTGGCACGGGGTAAGCCAGCCTGGTGCGCGGTGGGAAGCGGGCTGTTGCAAGGGTTTAGCCGGTGGACCTGCTGCGCCATCTGCACGGGCAAGACAGAACCCAGCGGACGCCAGCCCGATACCGTGAGCGCTGCCACGAACGCAGCGCTGGCCATGCCCAGGTAGAACAAACCCTCAAAGGCCAGCCGCTGTGGTGCCACGCCGGTCTGCCGCAGCGCGGGGACTGCGCCGCTGGAAGCAAGTTCGTTGGACGAGGTCGGTGCATTGGTTGCCTCGGGCGCATGGACCAGGGGTGCGGCTTGCTCATCCGCATCCGCATCCTCATCCGCGTCGGAAGCCGAAGTTTGCAGGGTATTTTCTGTACCTTGCACCGTCACGGTGAAAGTCTCCAGGCTTTGTTCTGAGCCCTGCTCGGCTGCCATGGGGTCGGTTTGCGACGCCCTTGCGGCATCGGTCAGTGTGTTGGTGGACGCCCAGGGCGCCAGGCCCATTTTGGACTCCAGCTCGTCGAGCTGCTGGTTCACCAGTTGCGTGTCTTTGCGAACATTTTTTGCCCGTGCCGTGAATTGGGCCAAGGTCAGGCGCGTGGTGTGGCTTGCCACAGGGGCTGCCGGGTCGGTGCCAGGTGCAGCCACACTGTCGGGCTCGTCGGAGCGCACCCAGACGCCCGATCCGGGCTCGGCGGTTTCTTGCGATACGGCATCATCGTCCAGGCTGACACCTGTGAGGTTGAATCGCGCGCGACGTCGAACCAAGCTTGAACCCGATGCGCTGCTACGGGAGCCCATCCGTAGGGTTCCGGTGCTATCACCACCGGTGCGGTTGACCCATACGCTGGAGCCGGTGCTGGCTGCCCCTGTGGCGAAGGCGCCGCCAGCGACAGCCGACGCATACCGGTTGCCCGACGCGAGCAAGCGCGAACTGGGGTCCGCCTGCGCCGTGGAGGACGCCGACCGAAAGCCGCTGATGTCAAACGGTTTGACGTTTTTTATCTTCAGCAGCAGGTAATAGGGCTTGAAGGTGTCGCCGCTGAGCCCCCAGGTGGAAAGCATCTTGATGAACAGGCGACTGTCCGCGGGCGCTACTTCCCCGCTGCACAGCATGGTGTCGCACACATTGGTCAGTATGTGCAACTTGATGGACTGGTTGAACGCTGCAGATGCTTGCTTGAGAAAGTCGTCGACACGCACGGTACGCACCTGTCTTAGGGAGGCCTTTTGCAAGCCCTCAAAAGCGCTGGTGAAGACGGCGAGCTTGGCGCGCTCTTGCACGCCAATGTAGCCATCGGCGGCGACCATGTACAGCATGGCACTGGCCAGCGCCAGGTGGGGACCCAAGGCATTGGGTGGGTCCTGGTCAGGTGCGTAGGAGCCCAAAGGTGCGCGGTTATTTTTGAGCTCAATCGTTTTTGAATACGGCTTAAACGACTGCTGCGTCATGCCAAAAGCCGACAGCAAGCGCTCAAAGGTCTCGGTTCGGCCGGGGCCAGCTTGGCCTGCAGAGACAAAGGAGTCGTAGACGTTGATCAAGATGCAAATCTTCTCGACGGTGCGCAAGGCGACGGGCGCATCCTGGAGAAACTGGTCCAGCGCGATGGCGTCTACATAGTCGGCGGCACAGTCGTATAGATCTTGGTTTCCCTCGAGCGTGAATTGCAGTTGGCTCAGGTCGCTGGCGTGGGCCTGGCCGTCGGCTTCCAGGGTGTAGACGAGCGCAGCAGCCATCACCAGTGCCGGACTGAGCGCAGTGGGTGCGGGGGTTTCTACCTGCACCTGCGCGGGCGAGTGGTCAGACCCTGGGGCGATCTGGGATGGTGTTGTTTCTGTGGCCATGCGCCACAGTAAACACATCGCAGCTATTTATCAGTGACAATTTAATAATTTCCAATTAACTAAATAATTTGTAATTGAAATATTGAATTTGGTGACGCGGTGGTCATGGATTGGCAGCGATGCGCAAGCAGCGCCCGCCCTCAAGGGTTTGCGCTAACTTGCTTAAACCGGTAGCCCACCCCACGGATGGATTCGATCAGCGAAAAATCGGGGCAGTTTGTGCTTTTCAGCCGGGTTCTGATGCGCTTGATGCAGACATCGACCACGTTGGTTTCCGGGTCGAAGTCGATTTCCCAAACATCCTGCAGCAGTTTTTGGCGCGAAAAAAGCTGTCCCGGTGAGCGCAGCAGGTAGTCCAGCAGCATGAACTCCCGCTGGCTTAGCACGGCAGATGCGCCATGCCACTGCGCGCGACGGGTGACGCGGTCCAGTGTCAGTGGCGGGTGCACCACGATGCGCTGTGGGTCCAAGGCTTCGCGCTTGCGGATGGCCTGCACGCGGGCCAACAGCTCTTCGACAAAAAAGGGCTTGGGCAGGTAGTCATCCGCACCCAGCTCGAAGCCCTCCAAGCGGTAGGGCAGATCGACCTTGGCGCTCAAGATAAGGATCGGGGTTTGCTTGCCTTCCTGGCGCAGGGTGCGCAGCACCTCCATGCCATTGATCGTGGGCAGCACCACATCCAAAATCAGCAGGTCGGCGCGACCTTGTCGCATGCGCTCCAAGCCTTCGGCCCCGTCGGAGAAATGCTCGACCGTGTAACCCTTGGCCTTCAGGCTTTTGCAGACATAGTCTGCGATGCTTGCTTCGTCTTCGATCAATACGATGTTCATTCCCTGCTCCATAGGGTTGCGCTTGTAATGCCAGCACCGAGGTCCCCCGCTTGGCTATGGCGAAGGCACTATTTCATCACAAGTTACCAATTAAAAATGTAAATTACGTAATTATTTTTAAAAAATTTTAAAATCAAAAGTAGCTTTGCTTCGCGCTTTCAAAGCCTGGTCCCGTGTATGGGCGGTGTCGGACGAGGCGCTCCTGCCGTCGCACCGCGGCACCATGGGTTGGGGTGGTAACCCAGCTATGGCACATTAACGGCCATGACGACGTACCCCACACTCGAAGACGCGATCGGCAAAACCCCGCTGGTCGCCTTGCAACGCATAGGCGCCGCAGACAACCAGTCCCGTAAAAACGTGGTTTTGGGCAAATTGGAGGGCAACAACCCGGCCGGCTCAGTCAAAGACCGCCCGGCGCTGTCCATGATCCAGCGCGCGCAGGAGCGTGGCGATATCAAGCCCGGCGACACGCTGATCGAGGCCACTTCGGGCAACACCGGCATCGCCCTGGCCATGGCGGCGGCCATCAAGGGCTACCGCATGGTGCTCATCATGCCCGAGGACTTGTCGATTGAGCGGGTGCAAACCATGAAGGCCTTTGGCGCCGAACTCATACTCACCCCCAAAAGCGGCGGCATGGAATACGCCCGCGACTTGGCCGAAACCATGCAGCGCGAAGGCAAGGGCAGGGTGCTTGACCAGTTTGCCAACCCCGACAACCCGCGCATCCACTATGAGACCACCGGCCCCGAAATTTGGGCCGACACGCAAGGGCGCGTCACCCACTTTGTAAGCGCCATGGGCACCACGGGCACCATTACCGGCGTGGCGCGGTATTTGAAAGAGAAAAACCCCGCCATCCGCATCATCGGCGCCCAGCCGTCCGAGGGCTCGCGCATTCCGGGCATTCGCAAATGGGCGCCGGCCTATTTGCCCAAGATTTACGACCCCGCCAACGTGGACGAGCTGCGCTACGTGAGCCAGCTTGATGCCGAAGACATGTGCCGCCGCATGGCGCGCGAAGAAGGCTTGTTTGCGGGCATTTCTGCCGCAGGCGCGTGCTGGGTGGCGCAGCAAATTGCCGCCGAGGTGCGCGACGCCACCATCGTCTTTATCGTCTGCGACCGGGGCGACCGCTATTTGTCCACCGGCGTGTTCCCCGCCTGAACCCCAAGCCCTCACCATGACCCACGCCTACAAGTTTTGCCCCCAATGCGCCACGCCCTTGGCCCTGATCTGCCAAATGGAAGACGGCGGCGACAAAGTGCGCTTGCGCTGCGGCGCCTGCGACTTCACCCACTGGAACAACCCCACGCCAGTGCTGGCCGGCATTGTGGAAGTGGACGGCCAGATACTGCTGGCCCGCAACGCCGCCTGGCCGGGCAAGATGTACGCGCTGATCACCGGCTTTATGGAGGCGGGCGAAACGCCCCAAGAAGGTATTGCGCGCGAAATTGCCGAAGAAACCAACCTGGCCACCGACGCACTCACGCTGGTGGGCGTGTATGACTTTCAGCGCATGAACCAGATCATCATCGCCTACCACGCGGTCTGCCACGGCGAAGTGCGCCTTTCGCCCGAACTGGTGGATTACCGCATGTACGCGCCCCAAGACCTGAAATGCTGGCCCGCAGGCACGGGCTACGCCCTGGCCGACTGGCTGACCTCGCGCGGCCACACCCCGCAATTCATCGACTGGCCGCGCCGCGACGTGCCCGCGCAGCCGATTGCCTAAAGCTTCAAGGTTTGCATTTATGTCTAACGATTACACGGTCGATATCGAGATCGACACCCGCGGCCTGAACTGCCCGCTGCCCATCCTGAAAGCCAAACGGGCGCTCACCGGTATGCAAAGCGGCCAGGTGCTCAAAGTGGTGGCTACCGACGCGGGCTCGATCCGCGACTTTCAGGCCTTTGCCAAGCAAACCGGCAACACGCTCATCGAGCAACAAACCCAGGGCGCCGAGTTTGTGCACGTGATGCGCAGGCGCTGAGGCGCCGACCTCAACCTCAATCTCCATTTATCGCTTACACCGGCCCCTGTTGAATGATGCCGTCAGGGTTTGTTCTGTTTAGCGGCGCCGTGCGGCTGGGGTGGCGGGCGGTAATCCCTGCAACTGAAACGTCTTTAACCCGGTGGTAGACCAGATACCGCTGTCGGGAGTCGAAAAGTAGTGCTGCGATGGATTTCGGAGTGTTGATCTGACTGTGGCCCAGCGGCGCAGACTTTGTGCCGGTCCTCCTGTCCAGAGCGGCGAAATTTGCTTCGCTGAGCTTGCGACTAAAGTTGAATGTAACTACAATTTTGTAACCGTAAATCAGGGGAAGTGTGTGTTTTCTTGGGACGACGCAAAAAATGACGCGAACAAGCAGAAGCACGGTGTCAGCTTTGAAGCGGCCCAACTGGTATTTGATGACCCTCTGCACTTCTCCAGGCAAGACCGCATTGAACACGGCGAGCAGCGCTGGCAGACCCTAGGTCAGGTGAGCGGTGCCGTCTTGCTTATGGTGGCACATACGTGGCACGAGAGCGAGAGCGGCACCGAACACATACGCATTATTTCTGCGCGACGCGCAAGCAAGTTAGAGAGGAAAATTTATGAGCAAGGCACCTAAATCCCTAAGCAAGGAATTGGCAACTTTAGCCGCCAGGCCCGATACCGACATCGATTTCTCTGACTTACCAGCGACCCAAGAACAAGACTGGAATGGCGCTCAGCGGGCGAAGTTCTATCGGCCGATCAAGCAGCAACTCACAGTGCGCATCGATGCCGACGTGCTGGAGTGGCTCAAGACCCAGGGCACGGGATATCAAACGCGCCTGAACGAGATTTTGCGCGACGCCATGCTCAAAACTGCAAATCACGGGTGATTGCGCATTGATATTGAGTTCAACAGTGTCGTGGTGCTCGGGCATGTCGGGGTCGCGAGCCGCTGCATTGCTTACGCCTCTTTTTCCAGCAACGTGGGCACCACGACTGGTCAGCCTGCATCTTCAGTTTTGGAGCGCTGGACAAGGTCAATATCTCCTAATAAATCCCCGCATTTTTTTACACACCCCTACCTCAGTGGCCGCAGCTTCAGGGTAGCTGAGGAAAATAGCTCTGGCGCAGTAATTCAAGAGTTGTCGTGCATCAGTTGCACCTGGGCGCGGCGACTGCCAAGCCAAGGTCGCCGCGATACCTGCGGCGAGCAAGTTTGGGTCACTGGTCGAACCTAGCTGTGGGCCTGCATCAGGCTGAGAGTGGCCAAAACCGTTTTCCATGCAATCGACTGCACCCGGGCCCAAAGGGGGTTCAGGGCCGATCGGAGTCGACGCCCGACTGCGGGATGTTCGATCATGACGCCAATGGCGTTTTCGACAGCTGAGAGGATAGGCTGCGGCCACCTATTTCAACCGAGGGCGCAGGCTTTCTGGCGCAAACACGAATATCGGCTGTAAATGACCCAAAAATGCCACATCCGTGGTGGCCTAATGTCCCAACGCCTAAAAAACAATGTCAAAATCTCATGCAATTGATGAGATTTTTTATGATTGCCTTGTTGATAATTTTGTTGGTAGCAAGTGGCACTGCATCAGCCACAAAGCCCGAGCCGGTTCCGATCGTCAAGGCAATTCCTGCCGAAACTCTTGCCATTGGCAAGGCAAAGGGTGTTGCCACCCGCAGGGCAGGTGTGCTGAGCATCGCCTATGACGGCAAAGCCGTGGCACGTTTCACCAATATCCGACCTACTGAATGCGCAGGTAACAACACTTGTTCTGTCTGGACGTTTGATCGTTTGATCCGGGTCTTTGATCGCCCAACAGGCACGGTGAAGACCTTGGCTCTATTGGTGTGGTTCAATGGTGAAAACCCCGAACAATTCGTTTTCGTTCATTGGGATGGGACCCTGCTGTTTATTGACAGTGACCCGGTTATCTCGGCGAAGGGAGACTGGTTAAGTTTTGGTGGGCATCCGGATTTAGGCGGTTATTTCACGATGATTGACCTCAATGCCCCGCTCGGTTCAGGCGTGCATCGGACCGGTCTGGTCTGCGTGCCCCAGCGTTTCTCCAGCGAAACCACCTTGATGGTTGCTTGCCCATCCTTTGACTACGGCACCAAAACCGAAAAAAAATTCAAAGCGCGAGTGGATCGTATCGGCGACGAATGGCGACTGACGGCTTTGAACGTGAAGTTCAAGAAGGATGAGGAAAGCCCAAAGCGCATTAGCGCGAAGGATGCCGAACCCTACTATTCACTCAAAAGCGAGCCCGAGATTGGCTATCAGAAATTGACCAAGTAAGGAAACTAGCGCGATCTTGTTTCGGCAATTCGCCAATGACGTATCCTGGCCCAGCGGAGAATTCGGGAGGTTGGCATTGAGCGCCGGTAATCGGACATATGCTGATTGCCGCAATCGCGAGTGCACTGACCACCGGCAGAGCACCCACGCCTTAAATGGTTGGAGCCTTGAGGCGTGCACCAATTCGCCGGGAGGACTCTGGCTCAAGCTGTCGGAGCCGGAACTCCTGACTGCGTATTCTGTCGATCGTGACCGGTGATTCTGGAGGGTCGTGACCGGTTTGCAGCGGTTTGGCGTTGCGCGGTTAAATTGTAGGGGTGTCGGTCACGATGGGTCTGGTTTTGGCTCCTTTTTGCTTATTTTTGGTTTCTGGCGCAGAGAGTCGCCCGTGAGGGTGAAACGGTGATTCCTTTGCATGATCCGGTCCAGAATGGCATCTGCAATCGTGGCATCCCCCACCCAAGCATGCCAGTGCTCAATCGGTAGTTGGCTGGTGATGATGGTGGCCTTGGAGGCCGAGCGGTCATCAATGATTTCCAGCAGATCAGCGCGGGTTTGTGCATCTATTCCTGCCATGCCCCAATCGTCCAAGACAAGGACTTCGGTCTTGGCCAGTTGAATCAACCACTTGCCAAACGTGGCGTTGCCGTGGCGAATGCGCAGTTCCTCACCCATTCGCGGCACGCGTTGGTAGTAAACCGAGTGGCCCCGGCGGCAAGCGTACTGCGCCAGTGCACAAGCCAGCCACGATTTGCCCGCGCCAGTGGGCCCTGTTATCAGAACCGCATGCCCGCTTTGCACCCACTCCCCCAAGGCCAGACTCATGACGTCCTTGCGTTCGAGGCCGCGTCCTGGGCGCGTGTCGATGTCCTCAATGCAAGCCTGCGGGTACTTCAGGTGCGCCTGCTTGAGCAAGCGGGTCTTGCGTTTGTCATCACGCACATGGACTTCCCGATCCACCAGCATGGTCAGCCGTTCCTCGAAGCTCATAGCGGTCATGCCGGCCTGGGTGAGTTGATCTTGCAAAGCGCAGGCCATGCCTTCGAGCTTGAGCGTGCGCAGTTGCGCCATCGTCGTGTTCATCATCATTGGGGATTCCTGTATCGGTAAATGGTGTTCATTGGTAATAGCTGGAGCCGCGTACGTGCCCGTGCTCCGGGCTGATCCAGTCGGTGGTACTCGGGGGCTTCATCTGGTCACGCTTGTTGGCCAGGATGTCGCGTACATGGCTGTACTTGGTAGTGCCAAGTTCCAGTGCTATCTGGCACGCAGCCTCCAGCCTGGGTTTTCCGTATTGCTTGACCAGTGAGAGCAGCCCCAAGCAGGCGCGGTAGCCATGCTCGGGGTGCTGGCGTTCTTGCAGCAGCCGCGTGACAGTCTGGCCAGTGGCCACACCAATGCCTTGGCCCCAGTGAATCAGCCGATCAGGAGACCATTCCATATGCGCGCGGTGCGCAGCCGGCAGGTGCGCGGCCACCGTGGTGAATCCGCCCTTATGCGCATTGCGTTTGTGTGCAGCTACGCGCTGGCCACGGTATACAACTTCAACCGCCGTCTGCGTGACCCGTAGCTCCAGCACCTGGCTGACCAGGGCCTGCGGTACGCTGTAGCGGTGGCCTTCAAACTCGACGTGGTAGTCGATGTGCACCTTGACGGTCTTGAAGACGGCAAACTCCCATGGTTGTGCTGGCAGCGCCTGCAATGCCGGGGCATCAATCTGGGCAAAGGCACTGGCACGGCTGCCCGGTAACTTCTGAAACAGCTTGTTGTTGAGCCGCTCCAGTAGCGGAGCAATGGCCTCGTTGACGTCATCCACGCCATCGAACTGCTGGTTGCGCAGTCGCATCAGAATCCAGCGCAATACGACTTGCACGCTTGATTCAACGATCGCCTTGTCCTGCGGACGCCGGGGCCTGGCCGGTAGGACGGAGGTGCCGTAGTGGCGCGCAAAGTCCTGCACCGTCTCGTTAGCCCGAGGCTCATACCGGTTGGCATCGGCAATCATGGCCTTGGGGTTGTCGGGCACGATGAGCTGGGTGACGCCACCAAAGAACGTCATTGCCCGGGCCGTGGCACCCAGCCAGTCGGCCATGGTTTCTCTGGGCGTGGCATACGCAAAGGTATAGCCCGAGGCTCCCAGTGCCGCCACGAAGATGTGTGCGCGCGCGCCACCACGCAAACCCACCGTCGAGCCGGCATAGTCGATGAACAACTTCTCGCCCGCACGGTGGACTTGGCGCATGGTGCGTTTGAGAGATTTGGCGTACTCGCGGTAGTGCAGGCAGAACTGGGCGTAGCGGTGTGTCTGCGCCTGCCCGTGCCGCTCGACGTGTTCCTCCCACAGCAGCATCAGCGTCATGCCCTTACGCCGCAGTTCGTGGTGGACCACTCCGTAGTTGGGCAAGACAAAGGCGCTCAGTGCGGGGGCGCTGTTTATCAACCGGGCGTGGAGCTGGGCCTCGTCCATGGACTGGACGTGCTCCCAGTTAAGGCCAGCAGCATTGGCCAGTCCGGCGTACTTGGTGACTACGCCTTTGGAGAGGCCCAGAGCCGCTGCTATTCGTTCATGGGAGAGTTTGCCCACGTATTTAAGACGCAGAACGTCCTTGATATTGCGCATTGAAATCCTTCGGGTATCGGGCATGGCTGTTCCAGCAAAGCTGGTCAGGCTACCCGTACGGTTGAGATAAAAATGCGCAACGCCATACCGCTGGTGTACGACGCCATTCTGGTGGCGTGACCGACCGTTCTGGCATCGTGACCGGTGATTCTGGTCGGATACCCAAATCGGTCACGTTCGACCAGAACGGTCGGTCACGATGAATCAGAATCCTCGGTCACGATCCTCCAGAATCACCGGTCACGGTGTCCCAGAATACCCACCTGACTAGCGCGGGTTGCTGCGGGGCTGGGCATACAAATAGCACTGAGCAACATGCAAAAACCACCCTAGCCTTTTCACTTTTACACTCAAACCCGCCACATTGGGATGCACAATTTTCGCTAACAAAAAAATAATAGTTTTTATTGATACAATGATTAGATATATTTTCAAAACTTGCCTAAGTGGACCGTTTGCCAACACTACCGCTACACCACGGTGGGCGAAAACCAGTACTTCCGTGGATCCACGCCTAAGTGATCCGCCTGCATCTGTCAGTTCATGCATCTCGACTAACGATACCAGAGAGTCAACTCGATTAAGGATGGATCATGTCAATTAAAAGTTTCGCTGTCATAACGGCCGCAATCATGATAGCTACGACAACGAGCGCGAGCGACATGACATTCGAGGGCGATCGTGTTAAGTGCGAGTTTGCGAGTCCGCAATCCGCGCAGCTATTTGTGACTGCCAAAGAGGCGGCAGTAGCATCACCCCTGAGCGCTGCAAAGCTGCTCAGATCAATTTTTTATCGCTATCGTGGCACTTCAACCAACGCAGGTACCCCTGAAGCGGACGAATGCTTGGCAGTTCTCACAATGCAGGAATTAAACGACATGCGTATTGCGTATGTCGCACGGGAATACCCCGAAGTCTCAGCTAAAGAGTTAGAAGCAAGTTGGAAAAAGGGTGGCTTAGGACGAATTTTCATGGATAAGGGTGAGCGGGAAAAAGTAATACCAGCCCTTGTCGCAGAATCTCGCTTTCTTTCCTCACCTGCACAAATACTGTCCTGGGCGGTGTTCCGAGCAGGGATTCGCGGGATTCCGCGTTTTGATCCAACCTTATATAGTTTTTATATGGAAATGGCCGAAGAAGGATCACCTCGTTATCAGTATTACTTAGGAGAGATTTATGCCAATGGGTATGGACAGGCCAAAGACGACGCTATTTCAAAAAAATGGTTCACGGCCTCCGGTATGGAAAAGCCGTGATTGTATTTTGGGAGAAATATGGATAGAAAAACGTGATGTAGCAAGCTTATCCAAAAGTTGTGCCGAATCTCTAGCCCAATCGTGACAAGTAGGACGGTGCCATAGATATTAATTTGCTAGTTCTGCGTGGGATCGCCAAACCAGCCATTAGCAAACGTCAGCAGAGGGCTCAAGGCCCTCCGCTGAACGGCACAAATCGTAGCCCGCTAACGCCGCACCACCGCCACCCAAAGCAGCACGGTTGACGGCCGCAACGGGTCGGAAGCGGTCGAAACATCGACGCGATGAACAGCGCGCCGATATTCCCGATCAGCAGCTAATTTGTATGGCGATGAGGACTTTTGCCCGGCGGTTATCCAATACGACGTGCAAAAGCCTTTGAATTTCCGCGCCGTGATCCTGATTAGTTCCTAGAAACCACGCCGCCGCTGTAGCTTGCGGCAAAAAAAACATCCCCGACCAAGCCCCTCAACCCAGCCGCTGCAACTGCTCCCGCACCTTGGCCAGCGTGTCGCCAAACTCCGCCACCCGCTGGTGCGATTGCGCCAGCACTTCGGGCGGGGCCTTGGTCACGAACGATGCGTTTTCCAGCTTTGCCATGGCCTTGGCGATTTCGCCTTCCAGGCGGGCGATTTCTTTGGCCAGGCGCAGTTTTTCGGCCGCCACGTCGATTTCCATGAACAGGCACATGCGCGCGTCGCCCACCACCGCCACCGGGGCGGCTTGGGCGGCGGCTTGCCAGGCGGCTTCGTCGGTGAAAAGCTTTACCTCGACCAGCTTGGCCAGCGCTTGCAGCACGGGGGCGCTGCTGTGCCAGAAGTCGGCGTCCGCTGCGCTGCCCGCCAGCACGTACAAGGGCAGGCGCGTGGAGGGCGGCACCTTCATCTCGCCACGCAGGTTGCGGCAGGCGTCCACCAGCAGCTTGAGCCGCGCCACATGGGCTTCGGCCACGGGGTCGATGCGCTCGGGCTGGCTTAAGGGGTAGGCGGCAATCGCCACCGACGGGCCGCCGCGCCCGGCCACAGGGGCCACTTTTTGCCAGAGTTCTTCGGTAATGAAGGGGATGACCGGGTGGGCGAGCCGCAGAATGGTTTCCAGCGTGCGAATCAGGGTGCGGCGGGTGGCGCGTTGTTGGGCCGCGTTGCCGGTGTTGATTTGCACTTTGGCGATTTCCAGGTACCAGTCGCAAAACTCGTTCCAGACAAAGTCGTAAATCGTGTTGGCCACGTTGTCCAGACGGTATTCGGCAAAGCCTTTGGCCACATCGGCCTCCACGCGTTGGAGTTGCGAGGCAATCCACCGGTCAGCCTGGCTGAAGACCAAATAACCGTGCATGGGGCCCGCGGCGGTGGGCGCGCCTGTCGCATCCGCGCCCGGGGCGGCGCATTCCACCTTGGTGTGTTCGCGCAGGCCGCAGTCTTGGCCTTCGCAGTTCATCAGCGTAAAGCGGGTGGCGTTCCAGAGCTTGTTGCAGAAGTTGCGGTAG
>CAIYQF010000446.1 GCA_903928325.1 uncultured beta proteobacterium
CAGCCGTAGGGCACTTCAAAGTAGCGGCCCGTGGTCGGGAGAATCAGCACGTTGTAGCCGTCGATGAACTCGGGGAATATGCCCACCGAGTCTTCAAACTTGGCCTGGTTGCGTACATCGTCGCTGCTCAGGTTGTAGCGGCCAATGATCTTGCGCGAGTCGCGCGTGCCCAGCGTCATGCCAAAGTTGCGCAGTTTGGCGTTTTCAAAGCCGGGCACCACTTTTTTCAGCGCCATCAGGGCGTACAGGGCCTCCTGGCGACCTTGCATTTCGGCCTTGGTCAGGTCCATTACGTCGGTGCAGTCAAAGCCGCTCAGGTGCGCCAGGTTGAGGTTGGTGGCCTCACCCGCTTCGGTCAGCGCCGACCACGAGCCGCCCAGATTGGTGGTGTGCGCCGGAATCACGCCCAGTTCGCGCGCCTTGTCGAACTCTTTGTCCAAATAGGGGCTGCGCAGCGCGTCTTCTTTGCCGGTGGTTTCTTGCTCCCAGGTGCGGCTCCAGTCGGCGTAGGTGGCCGGTTGGTCTTCGGTGTATTGCAAAAACTTTTGTTTGTCCACGCCGCTGGCGTTGAACACGGTGGTCACGCCCAGCATTTTGTCTTTGGGGGTTTTGCGGTAGCTCGCACCCGCCAGGTGCGCAATGTCGGCGTCACCGGTGCAGTCGATGACGCGCTTGGCCAGCACCACCTGGCGGCCGGACTTGCTCTCGGTGATGATGCCCTTGAGGCGATTGCTGCCTTCTTCAAAAATCACGTCCACCGCCATGCAGTGCAAAATAGGCCGCACGCCGGCCTCGGTAATCAGGCGGTCGGCCACGACCTTGAAGAAGTCGGCGTCCAGGCACTGGCTGTCGTTGTACGGCCACTTGATGGAGCCGCCCATTTGCGCCGCAATGCGTTCCATCTCAATGCCAATGCCTTCGCCCTCCACCGTGCCCTCGTAGCGGTACCAAGCCAGCGTTTCCATGCCCACGGTGGTAATGACGCCGCCAAAGCAGCCAAAACGCTCCAAGATGATGGTGTCCGCCCCGGCGCGCTTGGCGGCTAGCGCCGCCGACAAGCCCGCAGGCCCTGCGCCCACGACCAGCACGTCGCAGCTCGCCAAGATGGGCAGCGGACGGGCGGGCTCCAGGTACTGGCCGCTTTCTAGGTCCAACTCGCCCACGGCGGGCGGCGTGTGGCGCATGACGTCGCCCTCGGTGGTCTGCTTGCGCGTGACCGGCAGGCGCTGGCCGGACCAGCGGGTGAGCATGCGCTCGGTGCGGGCGATGTATTTTTCTTCGTCGTTCATGGCGTGGCTCCAGGCGTTCGCAACAAAAAACCCCGCTGCGCCCTTGCGGGCGGGCGGGGCCATCATGGGCGCAGTCTATGGCAAAGCGTTGAACACCTGCCAGCCAGCGTGCGCCCCAGGTTTGCCTTACTGCGCCGCTTTCACGCGGTCCAAAATGCGGCCTTCAATTTCTTCCAGGCCAGCGGGAACCGCGGGGTACCACTTGATGTTCTTGATGGCCGCTTCTGGGAAGCTGGCCTTGAACTGCTCTTTGAGTTTGCCTGCGGTCAAGTCGTCCGCACCCTTGGAGGCGGTGAAGTTGCCAGCCGAGCCCGCCACCTTGGCAGCAATTTCCGGGCGCATATTGAAGTTGATCCAGGCGTAAGCCGCCGCGTCGTTTTTGCCTTTGGCAGGAATGGCAAAAGTGTCAATCCAGCCGGTGGCACCCGACTTGGGCGCGATGTATTGGATGTCGGCGATCTCGCTATTGAGCTTCCAGCCGCCGGTGTCCCACATTTGGGCGGCGACGATCTCGTTGGTGCGCATGCCGTTGAGCAACTGGTCTTTGTTGTCCCAGTAGAACTTGACGTTGGGCTTGCAGGCAATCAGCGTTTTGCCCACTTCTTCCATCAAAGCGGTGTAGGCCTTGGGGTCGTTGTACAGGGCAAACGGGTCTTTGCCAGCGGCAAAGGCAAACGAGATGAGCGTGGGGCGCTTCAGGCGCATGGACACTTTGCCCTTGACGTCGGCGCGGCACAGGTCGGTGTAGTCGGACATCTTGGTCAGCTTGGTGTTGACCACCAGGCCCTCGGTGCCCCAGATGTGGGGCATGCCATACACCTTGCCGTCGTGGGTGGTGTTCTTTTTGGTGGCGTCCAGCATGGAGGGGATGAACAGCTCGGACTTGATCTTGCTCAGGTCCATGGGCTTGTAAATGCCAAATTCTTGCTGCGGGCCGGTAATGCGGTCTTGCGAGGGCTGGGCCAGGTCAAAGCCGGCGCCGCCGGTGGCGCGCAGCTTGGAGATCATTTCTTCGTTGTTGGACAAAGTGACTTCGACCTTGTAGCCAGATTCTTTTTCAAACTGCTCGACGATGGCCGCGGGCGCATAGTCGGCCCAGGTGAGCAAGCGGAAGGTTTTTTCCTGGGCAAAAGCGGTGGACGCCAGGCCAAGGCACAGGCTGGCGACAGCAATGAGGCTGCGTTTGAAGTTCATAAAAATTCCTATTGAGCGGATGGGGATGGGAAGGCGCAGGCACAAGGTAATTCGCTGATGTGACACTTTTGTGTCGCAGCACTCACAGGCCCAAGTTGCCCAGCGACCCTTGCTGTAGACCTGCGCGGTGCGTGGTGCGCAGGTCCTTTGGAGACTACATGGCCGGCGGTACACGCTTCCAACTAAACGGTCCAAACGCGTCCAAGCCATGTTTGGCGTTGGCCATGGGATCAATGTGCAACTTCAACCACTCAAGGGGCATGGTTTCGCCGTGAACCACGATGCGGTGAAAGTTGGGCACGTTGAAGCCGTGGTTTTGTGCCATGTAGGCATCGACCGGGCTTTTTCTGGAGATGATAAGTGCCTCAGCGCGGCTGTCAGAGCAAGCCACTGCGGGTTTGCCGGACTCGACCTCAATAGCGCAGGCCGCACCTTTTGCCAGCGGGATGTCTGAGCGGTAGGTGTGCGAGTCGCCCATCAGCATGAGCACCGGCATACCGTAAGCCTTGGTGCCCTCGGCAATCTTGTCGAGGTACTGCTTGTAACCGCTCAGGTGCGCCACACCGGCGGGGGACTCGTCCACATCCCACATGTCGGCTTGGGTGAAAATCACCATCGCGATATTGCCCTTGGTGGTAGCGCGGTTGTAGGCAGCGTCAATCCAGCGCAGCGTGGCCGCAGAGCGATCAGCCACTTCCTTTTGCTGCTCCGGTGTCATGGTGGGCACGCCATACCAAGGGTCTTGGCCATTGTTCGAGCCGCCTGGGATGTTGAGGGTGACAAACAGCACGCCAGACTTTTCCCACCAGACGTTTTCTACAAAGGCTTTGTCGGCCGGGTGGGCGGGATTGAATTCGACAGCTTGGCTGTGCACGGCCATAGGGGCGCCTAGGCTTAGACCGGGTTTGGCAAAGAACATCGAGCGCACCAGTTCCAAATTGGCGATCGGGTCGCCCTTGGCATAGTCCACAAATTGACCAGCAGCGTCGACCACGTAGTCGATTTTTCCTGTGGTCTTGTTAAAGCTTCCACCGCCTTCCTTGGCCTTGTGGCAGTCCATCCACTCGTTGTCGCCAGGGGTGTACACAAGGGGCTTCTTAAATGCCGCCCAATGGTCAAAAACTGTCTTGTTGTACTCCTGTGTGCAGTACTGCTTGCCGGCGTGGATGTCGCCAATGTGCGCAACAAAAGAGACGTCTGCATCCGCGTTGATCGCAGAAATAAAGCGCGGATGCAATACCAGCTGGCGGGTATCGGTGGGCGATGTGCCGTAGGGCACGTCGCCTATCACCGCCACATCAAACGCCGCAGCTTGGTCCGTGTCCGCTTTGCTCCCCATCACGCTGCAGCCGCCCAAGGCGGTGCCTAATGCAATAACCAGCGCAGTGAGTTTTAATTGAGTGGATGTTTTCATAGTGAGATAGGGGTGATGGGGTAGATTCGACCTGGGGTCTGGGGATGTCAAGTCAACTTGACTCGACCGATTTACCCACACGATGGTTTCAATACCGTGACAAAACCATGGACAACGCGCCCTACATCACCCGGCCTGCCATCCCGCCACCACCTCATTCGCACTGCGAAACGCCTCCACCGCCGTAGGAACGCCGCAGTACACCGCCGCGTGCAGCAGCACTTCCTGGATCTCAGCCTGGGTGGCGCCGGTGTTCAGGGCGCCGCGCACATGGCCTTTGAGTTCGTTTTGTTTGCCCAGGGCGGTGAGCATGGCCACGGTGATCAGGCTGCGGGTTTTCAGGTCCAGGCCGGGGCGCTGCCACACGTCGCCCCAGGCGGCGCGCGTGATGTGGTCTTGGATGGGCTGGGTAAACGGCGTGGCGCTTCCAAGCGCGTTGACCACGAAGTCTTCACCCATCACGGCTTTGCGGGTGGCCAGGCCTTTGTCAAAAGCGGATTGCATGGGGGGTTTCCTCTCAAAAGTGTGGGGCAAAGTGCGCAGCATAATGAATCCATCCCAGCACCCAGGACCCACCCATGCGCCGCTTTCCCCTGCCCGACCTCAACACCCTGCCCGAAGACCTGCGCGCCAAGATCTTGGAAGTGCAAGAAAAATCGGGCTTTGTGCCCAATGTGTTTTTGGCCCTGGCCCGCCGCCCGGCTGAATGGCGGGCGTTTTTTGCCTACCACGACGCACTCATGCTGCGCGAGGAATCGAGCCTCACCAAGGGCGAGCGCGAGATGATCATCACCACCACCAGCGCGGCCAACCACTGCCTGTACTGCGTGGTGGCGCACGGGGCCATATTGCGCATTTACGAGAAAAAGCCGCTGGTGGCCGACCAGGTAGCCATCAACTACCGCAAGGCCGACATCACACCGCGCCAGCGCGCCATGCTGGACTTTGCGATGAAGGTCTGCCTAGAGAGCCACACCGTGGAAGACGCCGACTTCGAGGCCTTGCACACCCACGGCTTTGACGACGAGGACATTTGGGACATTGCGGGCATTACCGCGTTTTTTGGCCTGTCCAACCGCGTGGCCAACGCCACCGGCATGATGCCCAACCCCGAGTTTTACCTGCTGGGTCGCGCGCCACGGCAAAAATAGTGCGCAAGCTGCTTCGCCCCCTGGCATTGACGCTGCTGCTGGCGGGCGCGCTTGCCCCCGGTCTGGCGCAAACCGCGCCTGACGCTCCCGCCCAGCGCGAAGCTGCCAGCGCCCCAGCACAACCCGAGGGCGCCAGCGCATTCCACCCCAAGCCCGGCTGGACCACCCGCAGCTTTGCGGTGGCCGCCGCCAACCCGCTGGCCACCGAGGCGGGCTACGCCATGCTGCGCGCCGGGGGCAGCGCGGTGGACGCGGCCATTGCGGTGCAAATGGTGTTGACCCTGGTGGAGCCGCAAAGCAGCGGCATTGGCGGGGGCGCGTTTTTACTGCACTTTGACGGCAAAAGCACCCAGGCCTTTGATGGCCGCGAAACCGCACCTGCTGCGGCTACGCCCGCGCTGTTTTTGAAAGCCGATGGCCAGCCCATGTCCATGCGCCAAGCCACCGTCGGCGGGCGCTCGGTGGGCGCGCCCGGCGTGGTGCCCATGCTGGCCCTGGCCCACCGCCAGCACGGCAAGCTGCCCTGGGCGCAGTTATTCGCCCCGGCCATAGCGCTGGCCACGAACGGATTTGCCATCAGCCCGCGCATGGCCACGCTGCTGGCATCTGAGACCGATCTCAAGACCGATCCGGTGGCAGCCCGGTATTTTTACGATGCGATCGGCCAGCCATGGCCTGCAGGCCACATCTTGCGCAACCCGGAGCTGGCGTCCGTGCTGAAACGCATCGCCACTGAAGGCCCCAGCGCCCTCACCAAGGGCGCAGTAGCGCAGGCGATTGCCGCCAAGGTGCAAGGCCACGCCAGCAACCCCGGCACTCTGAGCGCCACCGACCTGGCCGCTTACCAGCCGGTGGAACGTGCGCCCTTTTGCATGGCCTACCGGGTCCCGCAGACCCCAGCGCGCAATTACCGCCTGTGCGGTATGCCGCCGCCCAGCTCGGGCATGCTGGCGGTGGGCCAAATTTTGGGCACGCTGGCGCGCACCCCGGCGGGCACTTTGGCGCTGGAGGCCGAGCAACCCGGCGCGCAGTGGCTGCATCTGTATACCGAAGCCGCGCGCCTGGCGTTTGCCGACCGCGCCCAATTTGTGGGCGACCCGCAGTTTGTCAGCGCGCCTGAAGGCGGCTGGGCCAGCCTGCTCGACGATGCGTATCTTGCCCAACGCGCAAACCTCATAGCCCCCAACGGCCCGCGCATGCCGCGCGCGCTGCCCGGCCAGCCCGGCGCGGTGCGCAGCAGTTATGCGCCCATGGCGGCGCAAACCGAGCACGGCACCTCGCACATTTCTGTGGTGGATGCCTGGGGCAATGCGCTGGCCA
>CAIYQF010000447.1 GCA_903928325.1 uncultured beta proteobacterium
CCGCCGCCGCCGCCTCAGGAGCCGCCGCTGCTGCCACTGCCGCCGCTTGCTGCGGCAGAACAGTTGTTGCTGCCGCCGCGGCCATTGCGGCCGGCGCCGGGTTAAGCGGCCGGGCGGAAGCGGCGGCAACGGCACCGCCGAGGGCTTCCCGCCGGGCACCATGGTGCATGAAGACCTGGCTGCCTTTGCGCAGCATCTGGTCAGCCAATAGCGCAAGTCTCTCCCCGTGGCCTTTGACCTGTTGACTCGTCGCTAATACCGACCCATGTTGCCTCTACTGCGTTACACGCTGGATTTGTTTTCTACCGAGCCACAGGCTACGCCGCCCGTTGCTACGGGTCCAAAACCTGCCCACGTGCCTGGTTTGCCACTGCCCGGTGTCATTGCGCCTGCCGAATTTGCGCATCCCAAGGCCAACCGCGAAGTGCGCCTCGCCGATGCTGTGGTGGCCTATGCCTTTACCCGCGCCAAACGCAAATCCATCGGCTTTGTCATCGGCCCCGACGGCTTGGTGGTGCGCGCACCGCGCTGGACGCCGTTGTATGAAGTGGACGCCGCTTTGCAGGAAAAAGGCAGTTGGATCTTGCGCAAGCTGCAGGAGTCGCGTGAGCGCCAGAGCCGCGCCCACAGCGCGCGTGTCGAGTGGCGCGATGGTGTCGTCATCCCCTTTTTGGGCCAAGGCATCACGGTGGTGCTGGACCCGACGCACGGCTTTAGCGGCCGGGGCGCGCAGTTGAAAACAAACCCTGCGCCAAGCGATGCGGCGGGTCAATCCATGCCAGGCGAAAGAACCCTGCATGTGGGCTTGCCCAAAGCCGCCACGGCGGACCAGATCCGCGATGCCGTGCAGGCCTGGCTGATGCGCCAGGCAACCGAGCATTTCAAGTTGCGCATGGATCACTTTGCGCCCTTGTTGGGCGTGCAATGGAAGAAGCTGCGACTGAGCAGTGCGGGTACGCATTGGGGCAGCGCCAGTGCCGATGGATCCATACGCCTGAACTGGCGTCTCATCCATTTTCGCGAGCCCGTGATCGACTACGTAGTGGCCCACGAGCTCAGCCACTTGCGCGTAATGGACCACAGCGCCAACTTCTGGAACACTGTGGGAACCGTGGTGCCGGATTACCAGAGCCTGCGCTCGCAGTTGAAGGAAGACGCCATCCCTAAATGGTGATGGTGTGCCCTTTGCCGTTCTACAACGGAATAAAAGCCTTTGGGTTTTTACACAAGGTCATGGGGCTGGCGCGGCTTCGGCCTCGATCAGGAGGGCACGGAAGTCGTTGACGTTGGTAAGCGTTGGCCCGGTAATTACCGAGTCATCAAGCGCCGAGAAGAAGCCGTGACCGTTGTTGTTGCTGAGTTCGTCCTGCGGCTTCAAACCCAACTTCCAGGCGCGTGCCAGAGAGTCAGGTGTCAGCACAGCGCCGGCAATTTCTTCCTGGCCGTCCACGCCGTCGGTGTCCCCGGCCAGGGCGTGGATGCGCGGCTGGCCGTTCAATGTCAA
>CAIYQF010000448.1 GCA_903928325.1 uncultured beta proteobacterium
CGATGCCGATTAAAGTGAATTCAAACAAACCCAAGATTGCTGAATCCGAGCAGGCCATCGATTTTTTGACCAAAATCAGCGCCATGCTCAAACTTCAGCACAGGCATTTTGATGACGCCGTAGTGACGCACAGCATCCGGTTGATCAAAGATTATCTGGAAGATAAGCAGATTGAAGTATCACCTCGATCTTCGGTAGTGATTGCGCCGCGGGTCTAGTCATTTACGCTGAGCTTTTACGCAGCGGACGGTGATTGTATGCAGCCGAACAATTCACCGCGCACCTTCAAGTCGCCTGAAACATGATCCGCGTCCACAGCTATTCAATTGCGGACGTATCTCTATGATTCAACTTGTGCTCGGTATCCGTGAAGTGGGCAAGCGCTGCTTCCATAAGAAAAAAATCGAACCGACTTCTTCTCCCTTAAGTATCCTGTTTCGCGCCTTGCCCACGGTATCGCTCTCACTAGCGTTCTGCTAGAGAGCTATGTCCTTAATCTACCGAGCCCCTCTGAGGGGCGTAGCGTTGTGGGCGTTTTACCTGGCATGCCTTGGCTGGTTTTTGCCGTGCGCTGCGCAGTCCCTCCCCACACTCATCGACGGCGTCCTCTCGACCCACCCCTCGATGCGCTCGCAACAAGCGTTGGGCGCATCGGCCAAGCAGGCACTCGAAGGTGCGCAGTGGCAGTTCTACCCCACCCCCTCGGTGGGCTTCGAGCAGGTCGACGCCAGCGCAGGCGACCCCAACTACCCCAGCTACGGCGACAAAAACGTCACCACGCTGCGCCTGCAGCAGCCGCTTTGGACCGGCGGGCGCCTGAGCGCAGGCCTGGACAAAGCCCAAGCCGGGGTGGTGGCCAGCCAAGCCACTCTGGAGGGCACGCGCCAGGACCTGGCCGTGCGTGTGGTGCAGATCTATGCCGACTGGTATGGCGCACTGCTCAAGCGTGAGGCGCTGGACAAGAGCCTGCAAGCCCACCAGACGCTGCGCGCACAAATCCTGCGCCGTATCGCCAACGGCGTCTCCCCGCAAAGCGACCTCACCCTGCTGGTGGGGCGCCAACAGCAAACCGAGGCGGACCAGTCGGCCGCGCGCGCCCAGGAGCAAACCGCACTCGGGCGATTGAGCCAGATGCAGGGGCATCCGCTGCAACCCCAGGCGCTGGCGCAGTCGCCTAGTGCTGCATTGGCCTTGGTGGAGGGCGCGCAGGAACTGATGGGCCTGGCCCAGGCGCTCAGCCCCAGCGTGGCCAAGCTGCAGGCCCAGGCCCGCATGGCGGACGCCGAAATCAATGAACGCCGCGCCGACCTCTCCCCGGAGGTCTATATGCGAGCCGAGCGCCAGTACGGCAACTTCACCGTGCCCAACGGCGCCCCTATCAACCGCTACTTCGTGGGCTTCTCCAGCCGCTTTGGTGCGGGCCTGTCCTCGCTCTCGCAACTCGGTGGGGCGCAGGCCCGCTACGAGGCGGCCTTGGCCGACATCGACAGCACCCGCATCAGCCTGGGCGAGCAAGTGCAGTCTGACTTTGCCCAGGCCGAGGTTGGCCAGGTGCGCCTGGCTGCTTTGCAGGCGTCGCTGGCCTCCTCCGACACCATTGCCAGGGCCTGGAGCCGCCAGTTCGTGGCCGGGCGCAAGACCTGGCTGGATGTGATGAACGCGGTGCGCGAGCAGGCACAACTCGAAACCCAGATCGCCGATGCCCGGGCCTCCCAACTCCTGCTCACCTGGCGCCTGGCCATCGTCGGGCTGGGCCTGGACAACGCCCTGGTGCTGGGCCAGAACAGCAAGGCGGCTGGTCAGCCCACCGCCTCTACTGCAACCACAGGCGCCACAGCCTTGACCACGCCCGACGCAGCCCCGCCAGAGCCCTCCCTGGGTGACGCCTTTAGCGAGGAGAACTGGCAGGCCACGGGCCAGATCCCTCTGTATGCACAGGACGCCAGCGAAGCCTTTGAGCTGCGCATGGCCTCCCGGATCGACAGCCTGAACCTCGGCCTGGGCTTAGGTTTGCTGAGCGACACACCCAGCACCCCGACAGACGCTGACACCACCCCCCACAACCCCATTCACACGGAGGAAACCTGGTGAACCAGCTCCTATTCACACTGGCCCGACTGGCCCAACTGCAATCCGAAGCGGTCGACCGCATCGCCCTGCATGAGGCCGCCAAAGCCGCCGACGGGCAAAACCCGCACGCCCAACTCGACACCGTGTGTCGCCACCTGCAGGTCAAGTCGGCCCAGTGGCCCAAGGTAGCGGACGCCTCGGCCGTACCGGCCCTGCTGCACCACCCCGAGCGCGGTTGGGGCCTGCTGCGTGGTTTGAACAGCCAGGGCCAGTGGGTTGCCGAGTGGCTCGACACCGAAGGCCAGAAGTGGAACGAAGTCCTGCTCACCCCCTTGACCCTGCAGGACTGCCAGATCGCCCGCGTGCGCCTGCTCAAAGCCTATGAGGCCAGCAACAGCCCGGTGCTGCGCCTGATCAAGGAGGAGTTGCTGGCCAACAAGAAGATGCTGCTCGACGCAGCCCTGGGGGGCATCGTGATCAACCTGATTGCGCTGGCCACCTCGTTCTACAGCATGCAGGTCTATGACCGGGTGGTGCCCACCGGGGCCAGCCAGACCCTTTTGGTGCTGACCCTGGGCGTGGTCTTTGCCACCTTGTTTGAGTTGGTGGCCAAGCGGGTGCGCTCGCACCTCTACGAGAACCTGATTGACCAGGTCGACCAGCGCCTCTCGCGTGCGGTGTACATGCGCTTTCTGGCCATCCGGCTTGACCAGTTGCCCAGCAGCGTGGGGGCACTGGCCTCGCAGATGCGGGGCTACGAATCGGTACGCGCCTTTTTGACCACCCTGACCTCGCAGCTGATGGTGGACGCCCCCTTTGCGCTGGTGTTTCTGGTGCTCATCTTCATGATCTCGGGCCTGCTGGCGCTGATCCCGGCGGTCTTCTTTGTGCTCTCGGTGGCCATTGGGCTGTACTACCGCAACCGGGTCGAGGCCTTTGCCCGCAAGGCCACCGCAGCGGGCAACCGCAAGACCGGCCTGCTGGTGGAGGCCGTGGAAGGGGCCGAGACCATCAAGTCCGGCCAGGGCGGCTGGCGCATGCTCTCGCAGTGGATGCGCACCACCGATGAGGCACGCGACTACGAGATGCAGACCCGCGCCATCCAGGAGCACGCCCAGCACCTGATGGCCAGCTTCCAGCAAATCTCCTACGTGCTGATGGTGGCCTCGGGCGCCCTCTTGGTGAGCAAGGGCGAGTTGACCATGGGCGGCCTCATTGCCTGCTCCATCCTCTCGGGCCGCGTGCTCACACCGGCGGGCATGATCCCCAACCAGTTGGTGCAGTGGGCCAACACCAAGGCTGCGCTCATCGGGCTGGACCGGCTCTGGGCTTTGCAGGACGACCACCACGGCATCGACCAGCCGCTGGTGCCCACGGCCGTGCAGGGGCGCTACCGCTTTGAAGATGTCAGCAGCGCCTATGGCGGCAACAAGGCGCTGGAGATCAAGGCGCTGTCGATCCAGGCCGGTGAGAAGGTGGGCGTCATCGGCCCCATTGGCGGGGGCAAGACCACGCTGTTGCGCCTGCTCAGCGGCATGTACAA
>CAIYQF010000449.1 GCA_903928325.1 uncultured beta proteobacterium
CGTGGCGCAGCAGGTCTTCGTACTGCTGGGGAATCGGGGATGCCGAAGCGGCGGCGTCAGACGTCATGGCGTGGTCAATTTCTGCGGTGCGGCAGCGGAGGCTGCCAGCATACGCCCGGGGTTGAACATGTTGTGCGGGTCCAGCGCCGCTTTGATGGATCGCATCAGGCCGAGTGCGACCGGCGACTTGTGCTTTTCCAGCTTTTCGCGCTTGAGGCTGCCAATGCCGTGTTCGGCGGAGATGGAGCCGTTGAACTCGTCCACCAGGGCGTAGACCACGGCGTTGATCGGGCCTTCTTGGTCGCGCAAAAAGGCCTCGGCATCAGCCCCGGCCGGAGCTTGCACGTTGTAGTGCAGATTGCCGTCACCCAGGTGGCCGTAATTGACCAAGCGTACGCCGGGAAACTCTGTCTGTAACGCTGCATCGGCCAGGCGCACAAACTCAGGAATTCTAGATACGGCAATGGAGATATCGTGCTTGATGTTCAGCCCCTCCTGCGCCTGCGCCAAAGGGATGCTTTCACGGATGTGCCAGAGCGCGCGCGCTTGCGCCATGCTCTCAGCCACCACCGCGTCGCTCACGCAGCCTTGGGTCAGCGCGTCTTCCAGCAGGCGCTCGAACTGGCCGCGCGCATGTTCGTCGGACTCGCTGTCCGAGTTCTCCAGCACCACGCAGTAGGGCGTGGTCTCATAAAAGGGCACGCGCTGTTGCGGGAAATGCTTGGTCACCAAACCCAGCGCAAACTGGCCCATCACTTCGAAACCGGTCAGGCCTGCGCCCAAATGCTGGTGCGCCAGGCCCAGCAGCGCCACGGCCGCGTCCAGCGAGGGCACCGCGGCCAGCGCCGTGAGTTGCGACTTGGGCGCCGGGTACAGCTTCATGGTGGCTGCGGTGATCACGCCCAGTGTGCCTTCGGAGCCAATGAACAAATGGCGCAGGTCGTAGCCGGTGTTGTCCTTGCGCAGCCCGGTCAGCCCGCTCCAGACTTCCCCTTGGGCGGTGACCACTTCCAGGCCCAGGCAGAGCTCGCGGGTGTTGCCAAAGCGCACTACCTGCGTGCCTCCGGCGTTGGTGCCCAGGTTGCCGCCAATGGTGCAACTGCCTTCCGAGGCCAGACTCAAGGGAAACAGAAACCCGGCCTTGTCGCAGGCCTCTTGCAGGGTTTGCAGCACGCAACCGGCTTCTACCGTGATGGTGAGGTTGGCCGCATCGAGCGTGCGGATGGCGTTCATGCGCGTCAGGCTCAGCACGATTTGCGTGCCGCTGGCGTCCGGTGTGGAGCCGACTACCATGCCCGTGTTACCACCCTGGGGCACTATGCTCACACCCGCTTGCGCGCAGGCGTTGACCACTTCGGCCACCTGGGCGGTGGAGCTGGGGCGCACCACGGCCAGGGCCTTGCCGCGCTCGCGTTTGCGCCAGTCCAGCTCATAGCCGGTCAGGTCGCCGTCGGTGAGCACATTGGCGTCGCCGACGATGGCACGCAGGGCAGTCAAAAATACAGATCGGCTCATAAAGGGGCGGTGGAAGATGCGTCAGTGTCAAAAGTTGCGCCCTGGGCTTTGGCGTTGCGAAGCCGCAGCCGGACGTGGAGCGCACAGGCGGCAAACAGGGTCAGGCACAAAAACACCTCCAACAGCGCGTAGTAGTTGCTCGGCGCGCGGTCGCCGTAGGCGCGCACCACGCCTTCGGTGAAATACAGCCACACCAGCAAGCTCACCCAGCGGTAGGTGTACATGCGGTTTTTCAGCAAGCCCGCCAGCGGCACGCACAGGGGAATTGCCTTGAGGGCCAAAAGCGAACCACCGGGCTTGATGGGGGCGAGAAGTAGCTCCCAGGCCACGCTCAAAACCACCAGGCCCACCAAGCTACACACAGCCAGCCAGCGGCTCAGGTTGACCTGGCGCAGGCCCTGAGCCCTGTTTGCGGCTTGCAGCTCGGGCGAAATGGGTTCAGAGGGGTAAGGGGGCAGATTCATGTCGGTGGCATCATACCGGCCATGCGAATTTACTTACAAAGACTCCAATCGTGGCTTGCCGACGTGGCCCACGTGCCCTGGTTTCACACCATGGTGACACTGCGCGAGCGCTTTCGGGAGGATCGGCTGGGTCTGACCGCCAGCAGCCTGACCTTCACGACCACCATCGCCCTGGTACCCCTGGTGACGGTGGCGCTGGCGGTTTTTACTGCCTTTCCCATGTTTGCCAAGTTTCAGGATGTGCTGCAAAAGTGGCTGGTCGCGAGTTTGGTTCCAGACAATATTGCGCGCCAGGTGCTGGGGTATTTGAACCAGTTTGCCGGGAAAGCCAGCAAGCTGGGGTCGGCCGGTCTAGTGGCCTTGTTGGTGACGGCCTTGGCGCTTATTTTCACCATCGACCGTACGCTCAACAGCATTTGGCGAGTGCGAACCCTGCGGCCTTTGGGCCAGCGCTTGCTGATTTATTGGTCTGCCGTGACGCTGGGGCCGCTGATTTTGGGTGTCAGTGTCACCCTGACGTCGTATGCCATTTCGTCCTCTAGGGGTTTGGTCGAAGGATTACCCGGCGGCGTGGGGCTGCTGCTCGACCTGGTGCAGTTCGCCATGGTGGCCGCAGGCATGGCAGCGATGTTTCATTATGTGCCCAATACCCATGTGCGGTGGGGCCACGCCTGGATGGGTGGCCTGTTCGTGTCCTCCGGTATGGAAGTCGCCAAGCGGTTGTTGGCGTATTACCTGTCCTTGGTGCCAACGTATTCGGCCGTGTATGGCGCATTTGCTACCGTGCCGATTTTATTGGTCTGGATTTACCTGGCCTGGGTGATCGTGTTGCTCGGTGCCGCTCTGACAGCGTACGTGCCCAGCCTGATTGCGGGTGTGCCGCGACCGCGAAAGGGGCCTGGTACCCGTTTTGCGCTGGCCTTGGAGTTGCTGTCGGCTTTGGATGCCTCGCGACTACAAAGCCGCAAGGGCCACACCCGGCCCGAACTGTGCACTTTGCTTAGCGCCGACGCCTTGCAGTTGGAACCGGTGCTGGAGGCACTGACTGCACTGGACTGGATTGGCCAGTTGCAGGAAGACCATGGCGAGCAGCACGATGCCCGTTGGGTGCTGTTAGCCGATCCGTCGCATACGCCCATAGCGCCCCTGGTAGAGACCTTGCTACTAAAGCAAGTGCCTGGCACCCGTGCCTTTTGGGCCAAAGGCCTGCAACCATTGGCCACCTTGGCCGTTGCGCTGAATAAATTGTAAATTGGTAAATTGGGGTCAGATTCCAATTAGTCCGTCCGACGGTTCTAGTACCAGTATTCCAGGTGGGGAAACGGGTTGCGTTCCGTGTGTTTGCGGTAATTGAAGTGGATGACAAAAGAAATGCGGCGGTCGGCATTCTTTTTTACCTTGAATGGAAGCACCACATGTGGCATGAAGCTGTCAAAAATGACCAAATTGCCGACGTCGTACGGCACCTTCTCCCGCAATGCCTTTGATTTGGCGCGGTAGCCATCGGCCTTATAAAACTGTTCGAGTTCATCGGCAAGATAGCGCTTTTTCCAAATATCGAGATCGCCACCGCGCTCGGTCACATACTGTGCGGTGCGCTTAATGGAAATCACAGCGGAATAGGCGCGCGTATCGGGGTTAAAAATGCTCTCAGGGTATTGCAACAAACCTTCGGTGTCCGTGTGAATGTTGTACAACGTCCAGGTTTTAATCTGGAGATTGAATCCGGCTATCAAAAAGTATTTTGGATCCCGCGGAACCACCGGCAAGGAACCGGCTTTGATGCCAGACTTATGAAGTATTTTGGCTCCTACATCAGTGATGATTTCATTGACTTCAGGGAATTCAGTTTGCAGATAGTGGTTGTGTTTTTCCGCATACCGGTAATAGCTTTCGTTTAACCCGGACTCAATCATTCCGTAGAAGGCAGCCATTTGGCCGTATGCAGGGTTAACGTCCGGCCCAAAAATATCGGGGCGACTAAATACTTTTTTCTCCCAACGCTGGCAGAGTTCGGCGCTGAGAAAGTTTTTTTCTACCAGGTAATCTTGCGTAAATAGCTTTTTCATCGTGATTCCAAACAAAAGTGGCTGCCCCGCAGCAGCAGCAGTATGCAAGTGCAGGGTAGCGTACCTAGCGTCGACTTGCAATGGGGTGTTCCTGCGGTGTGCTGTGTCGCCGCGGTGTACCATCCGTGGTGTTTCGGCCCCAAGGCCTATTCCTCCACCCGTTTTCATTGAACCACTTGCAGTCAACACGCTATGCCCAACTCCAAGAAAAAAATACTCGCGCATCTGAGTCAAGAGGTTTATTGCCATTTGGGCGTTTCACCGGTGCATGGTATCGGCGTTTTTGCGATTCGCTCCATACCAAAAGGCGTCAATCCCATGCGGTCGCGTTTGAAGTTTGACGAAGTCAAATTTACCCACGCAGAACTGAAATCTCTGCCGCGCAGCGTTCGCAAAGAAATTGAAATTTTTTGCTATTACGAGGACGACCATGTGCTGATTCCGTCTATCGGACTTAACTCAATGAACATGGCGGTGTATCTAAACCACTCCAAGACGCCCAATGTGCAGTACAAGAAGAATGGCCAGTTGATCACCCTGCGCGCGATCAAAAAAGACGAAGAACTGATGATGGACTACGACATCAATTTCGGTGCGGTCCACACCTTCGAATAAGACTGCGAAATCAGCCTAAGTTGGCGCGGTACACCTGGTTCCATTCCGACGGTTTGAAGTCGGTGTGCAGGGGCGAACTCAGGTCCAAAGCAAGCGGGTGGTCGGGGTCGGTCATGGCCAAGCCATAGATCGGCTCTAAGTCGGTCACAAAAAGCGATTTGTAGCCGTAGTCACCCACCGGGCCCAGGTTGTAGTACTGGTAGCCATGCCTGGCCGTCCAGCGCGCGGCCAGCAAGCATGCGTAAATGCCCGGTGATCGGTTTTTGTAATCAAGGTTCCACTGGCAAAAGCTGCCGTATACCTGGCTGCGTTCAGGCAGAAGCATGGAGACGTCCGACAACACCAAATCGCCGTTTTGTGCATGCACCTGAATAATCAGGACGTCAAGCTTGCGTACATAGTCCACAAAGCCTTCGACTTCTTTGGCGTCTATTTCGTAGGCGCTGAAGTGTTCACGACCCAACTCAAAAATGTCGTCCACGCCAAGGTCTTTGCCGGGTACCAATTTTTCTGTCACGGTGAAGTTCTTAAACAACTTGTCCAAATCCGAGAACTTGCGCATGCGCCGTGGGTCTGACCAAAACTCTTCGGACGCGGCGTGGACCAAACCGTATTTGTCGTTGATCGGGACACCGTAGTTTCCTTCGGGAGGTAAGGCATAGACCAAAAATGGTTTGCGTGCCGTGGCCAGCATTTCAGGCGTTACATCAATGTATGGGCACAGCGAGTCCCAGCGGCTGGTGAAATACATCGTCTGCTCATGGAAGCTCTCAACGCACAGGTTATCGGCCGTCCAACTTTGGTAATGGAGCGACTGGCTCTCCGAGTCCGTACCCGCGTGACAAGATGCGCTGGCTGCGCTATCCGATGGTTGAAAATCAATGCGCATGGTGTTTAGTCTTTCAACATGGTCTTGGTTTGTAGCGGGTGCAGATCGAAATAGTCCGAATCCACCTGGTAGTTCGCATTCAAAAACTTGCGGTCAGACTTTTTGAGCGCATGAAGCTCCGCGTTCATGGCCGCGAAATGCGAGGACGCGTCGCTGCCTGGGTGTTGTAATTCCAATTGGTATTGCGGCATCAAAGGGCAGTCGCTGTCGAAGTAGAAAACTTCGGTCTTTGGATCAAACGCCAGGGGGTACAGCTTGCAACTCAGGGGCTTGGCGTGGCCTAGCGTGCAACCAGTGTCACCTAAATGCTCACACTGGGTTTGTATGCAAACGCTCCCCAGCGAACCCCGTTCTTTAGCGGTCAAGGTGACCTCTAATGGCGGGAACCCTTCTTCGACATGGCAGCAGCGCCTGCACTTCGCGCAATGGTCAAAAAGCATGGATGTGTAGAAACGCCAGGGTGCCGGAGCACGCATGAGCGGCTTGCAAGCGCAGCCCGTGATAGAGGCAAAACCCTGGTCCCGTGGGACGGCGGAATTCGCAGTTTGTGTCTCGTTTCAGCATAGATGCGCTTCTTGCTAAGTCTTGGTTTACGTCGGGCGAAGTATCCATGATTTTCATCAATTTGTCGCAAATATATTGAATTACATGGATCACTTTTGTTGACGCTTTTGATGCGTCAACGCCGCGTGGTGGTGCGCCGCTTAAGTCAGCGTGCGCCACGCGCGCTGGCTGCTTCCTAGCAAGGCGTCGGCCTCCGCCGGACCGTCCGATCCTGCGGAGTAAACTGCCAGCGGTGCGTGCGGGTCATTGGCCCAGTACTCTTGCATGGGGCGCACGATATCCCATCCGGCCATCACGCTGTCGGATCGCTGGAACAAGGTGGCGTCGCCAATCATGCAGTCGTAGATCAGGGTTTCATAGCCCGTGCTCGGTGCATTTTGAAAATAGTCTTTGTAATGAAAGTCCATGTGCACCTGGCCGATCTCGATCTTTGGCCCTGGTATTTTTGCGCCAAAGGTCAGCATGGCGCCTTCGTCGGGTTGGAGTTTGATAACCAAGCCATTGGGTGTGAGCGCTTCGGTCGCCGTGTTTCGAAACAAGGAAAAGGGGGGGCGCTTGAACTGGATCATGATTTCACTTTGGCGCTTGGACATGGCCTTTCCTGTTCGCAGGTAAAACGGTACGCCCGCCCAGCGCCAGTTGTCTATGCCCAACTTCATGGCCACATAGGTTTCGGTCTTGCTGCCCGGGGTGACGCCGTCTTCTTGTTGGTAACCCAGCAAGGGGGTCCCGTCACGCTGCCCTGCAGCGTACTGGCCGCGCACACTGTCGGTGGCCGGGTTGACCCGGTGAACCGAGTGCAATACCTTGGTCTTTTCGTTGCGCACCGCGTCGGCATCAAACGAAGCCGGTGACTCCATGGCTGTTAGCGCCAGCAACTGAAAGACGTGGTTGGGCACCATGTCGCGCATGGCGCCGGTGGTCTCGTAAAAGGCCGCGCGCCGCTCCACGCCCACGGTTTCAGCCACTGTGATTTGCACATGGTCGATGTGATCGCGGTTCCACAGCGGCTCAAAGATGCCGTTGGCAAATCGCATAAGCATGATGTTTTGGACTGTCTCTTTGCCCAAAAAATGGTCCATGCGGTAAATCTGTCGCTCGGCCAGGCTGTTACGCAACTGGGTATTGAGCGCCTGGGCTGATGCCAGGTCGTGCCCAAAGGGCTTCTCAACGACCACCCGGCGCCAGTAGGCATTGGTCTCGGTGACCAGGCCAGCCTGGCCCAATTGGTCTGAAATACCACCAAAAAAGCGCGCACCAACTGCCAAATAAAACATCACGTTGTCACCAACGCCGTGGCTGGCCTTGACGCTTTCTAGCTTGCTAGCCAGTTCCACATAGGACGCGGCTGCTCCAAAGTCAGCCGACAGGTAGGTCATGCTCACCAACAAGCGCGCGAGGTTGGTCTCATCTAGCGTTTGCGCGTAGTGTTTGTCTGCGGCAAAAGCCCGCACCGATTCCTCCACGTGGGCCCGAAAGGCCTGGTCGCTCATTTCCAGGCGGTCCACGCCAATGAGGGCGAACTCGGTGGGTAGCAAGCCGGTGCGTGCCAGGTTGTACAGGGCGGGCATCAAGAGCCGTTTGGTCAAGTCGCCGGCAGCGCCAAAAATAACGATGGTGCACGAGGGTGCGCGCTCGCCGTGCGGAGTTTGAATGTGTTCGATGTCTTGAGCCATAGCCGTCCTTATTTCTTTGCGGGTTCTTGGTGGCCGCCGAACTGTTTGCGCATGGCCGAGAGCAACTTTTCTGCGAACGTGTGCTCTTTGCGCGAGCGAAAGCGCGTGTACAGCGCCGCCGTCAGCACGTCAGCGGGAATCGCCTCTTCAATGGCGGCCTGGATGGTCCAGCGGCCTTCGCCCGAGTCTTCAACGTAGCCAGAGTAGGACTTGAGTTCCGGGTCTTGCGCCAGCGATATGGCGGAGAGGTCCAACAGCCAAGACGAAACCACGCTGCCGCGGCGCCACAGTTCGGTGATGTCCGCCAGGTTGAGGTCGTAGCGGCGCTCGGCGGGAATGGCTTCTTGGTTCACGCCTTTGAGGATGTCCAGGCCCTCTGCGTAGGCCTGCATCAGGCCGTACTCGATGCCGTTGTGCACCATCTTCACAAAGTGTCCTGACCCGGCGGGGCCGGTGTACAGGTAGCCGTCTTCTGCTGTGGACTGGCGGTTTTCGCGTCCGGGCGTCTTTTCTATCGTTCCGGTGCCAGGGGCCAGAGTCTTAAAAATCGGCTCCAAGTGGTCAAACGCCGCGCGGTCCCCGCCAATCATCATGCAGTAGCCTCGATCGAGCCCCCAGACGCCGCCGCTGGTGCCCACGTCGATGTAGCGAATGCCTTTGCCTTGCAGGGCTTGGGCGCGTCGCACGTCGTCTTGGTAGTTGGAGTTGCCGCCGTCAATGATGGTGTCGCCAGGCTGGAGCAAATCGCCCAGGGCCTTGACCGTCGCTTCAGTGATGTCACCCGCTGGCAGCATGACCCAGACCGCGCGTGGGGCTTGCAGCTGCCCAATAAACGAGGCCATGTCTTGGCTGGCAAGCGCGCCTTCCGTGGCGAGTTGGGCCACGCTGGCTGCATTGGTGTCATACACCACGCAGCTGTGACCGTGGCGCATCAAGCGCCGAACAATATTTCCACCCATGCGACCCAAACCAATCATGCCTAACTGCATAGCAACTCCTTTTGTGTGGTGATAGCCAAAGAAACATGCGGCAACTGCCGCAAAACGTCAAAACCAAAGTAGGTGATGGGTGGCGCGTTACAACTCTATGTGGCCGCCGATTTCAACCGCATGGTCAAACGGGATTTTGAAATATTCGGTGGCACCCTGCATGGCACGGTGCATAAAAATGAAGGGTGCGAGCAGCATCGGCGACGAATGCTTGGCCACGACCTTTTCTTTCCCGACAAAGAACGATATCTCCATCAGACTGAAGTGAAACTGCCGCGCGCGCAGCAATGCAACGGCGCGCATTACGTGGGGTTCTTCCATAAAGCCGTAGCGAACGTGTACGGAATAGAAATTGTGGGGCAGGGGACGTATATCCAGTCGATCGTTATCTTTGACGTACGGAATATTAACGATTTCCATATTCATTAATATAACGCGCTCGTGAATTACTTTGTTGTGCTTAAGGTTGTGCAGTAGCGCCAAGGGTGCAATATTTTCATGGGGCACCATGAAAATAGCCGTGCCTTCGACGCGATGAACGGCGGTACGCGTCAGGCCGTCTAGGAAGTCGGAGAGTTTCATTGCAGTTGTCCACCGGGCCTTGAGTAGTCGCTCCCGGCCATTAACCCAGCTGATCATCAACAACAAGCACAGCGTCGCCACCGCAACGGGCAGCCAGCCACCTTCAAAAAACTTGAACATATTCATGCCCAAGAACAGGGAATCAACCAGAAAGAGGGCGATAAATACCGGGAAAAACACCAGCTTGTTCCACCCCTTGACGAACATCATGAAATACGCAGCCAGCAGCGTATCGATTGCCATGGCGCCGGTGACCGATATGCCATACGCGGACGCCAAACTCTCTGAATTCCTAAAACCCAAAACCAGCGCAACGACGCCCAAATACAAAAATATATTAATTTTGGAAACGTATACCTGTCCGATTTCGTCCGCAGACGTGTGCTTGATGCGTAAGCGGGGGATATACCCCAATTGAACAGCCTGGTTGGCAATAGAAAATGCACCCGAAATGACCGCCTGCGACGCAATTATGGTTGCCATAAAGGCAAGCAAAAGCAATGGAACCAGCGCCCATGATGGCGCCAAGCGATAAAACGGGTTGTCCAGTGCAGCTGGATCGCCAATCAACAATGCACCTTGACCAAAATAGTTTAATAGCAAGGCGGGGAAGACCACAATCAGCCAGGCGCGCTGGATCGGCTTAAGGCCAAAATGTCCCATGTCGGCGTACAGAGCCTCACCGCCCGTGACTGCGAGCACCACAGAGCCCAGTATGGCGATGGAAACGCCGGGGTTATTCAGCAAGAAATGGATGCCGGCGAATGGGTTGAGTGCAAGCAACACCGCTGGGTTTTCCAACACCTTCATGAGACCTAATACACCCAGTACACAAAACCAAACCAGCATCACCGGGCCAAATACCTTACCGATCTTGGCGGTCCCAAAGCGTTCGATGGCGAACAGACCCGTAATTAATGCGATGGCAATGTAGACCACGAACGGTTGCAAATCCGTCGACAGCACGTTGAGCCCTTCTACGGCGCTGAGAACCGAAATGGCCGGGGTAATCATGCTATCTCCGAAAAACAAAGATGCGCCCAAGGCGCCAGCCACCATGACCGTCCACCGCCCGACACGGCTTTTGGACGCGCTTTGAGAAACTAAGGCGGTCAATGCAAATACACCGCCTTCACCCCGGTTGTCGGCGCGCATGATGATCAGGACGTATTTCACCGTGACCACAAACATCAAAGACCACGCGATAAGGGACAAAACTCCATATACCGCCTGGGCAATTTCGCTGCTGTCTTTGGCGCCCGAGGCCTCTATGGAAACTTTCAGGGCGTACAAAGGCGAAGTGCCGATATCTCCAAAAACAACCCCTAGGGCGCCTAGCATTAACGCACTCATTTTCGACCCGGTGTGCGAGCTCGATTCGTGGCTTGACATAAAAACAACCTGCTTGAAAACTCGGAAGCTGGGCATTTGCCCTGTATTCATTTTTTTGGCTTATTCCGAATACCACCCTGACATAGTCGGATAGTTTAGAGGATTGTGTTTATGCTTTGGCGAACACGCGCAGATAATTGCATGGGCAATTAAAAAAAGGCTGTGCAATTCAACCTTTTGCCATCCCTGTTGCAATCATTCCAGCTGCTAGCGGATCGGTCATTTGGGGTTTTTTCGCCGGGTCTGCCGCCATGTTTGCGGCCAATGAAGCGCTCGCCAATACCGGGTTGCCACAGACATCAAACTGCCGCATTGCGTTGGCCAGATCAGCAGCAAATGCCAGCGTCGGAGAATTTGAAAATACCAGCGATTGGGCGCTGCTTAACCCAGTGGCACTTGGGTACCCATCACCTGAAGTAGCGGCCGCGTGTGCAACCATGGCTTGCACCAGGCTGCTCACCCGCGTGCCCAGGTCAGTCGGGTTGGCCGCTGGCAGCGCCGCCGCAGCCGTATCCAGAGTCTGGAACCAGAC
>CAIYQF010000450.1 GCA_903928325.1 uncultured beta proteobacterium
CCGCCTTCTACGATGCCACCGCCCAACACCCGGTCCAATTCACCGTGGCCGGTCGGTGTGCGCTCGATGTCGCTGGCCTCGATATCGGCCAACACAGCCACTTCGGCGGTCTTGGCCAGGGAGGCGAAACGGTTTTTCACCTGGCCGTCCGGCTGGGCTACCGACTCGATGAGCGTGTTCCAGGCATTGCAACTCGGACATTTGCCTAGCCACTTGGGACTGGTGCCGCCGCACTCGGAACAGGTATAGACGCTTTTTGCTTTGGCCATGGGTGCGATATTACTGGATATATATACAGATATCGCAAGGCCAGCTGGCTAATTTTCGACCTGTACAGGAACCCGATGGGCCAGTGCGCACATCAATTCGTAGCCCAGGGTCTGCGCCGCTTCGGCGACGACGTCAATCGGCAACACCGCTGTGTTGGTGGCCCCCCCCCACAGGGTGACCTCGCTTCCATCACCGGACAAGGGCACGGGCGTGAGGTCTACCGCCAACATGTCCATGCTCACCCGTCCGACGGTGCAACTGGGCACACCGTCGACCAGCACGGGCGTGCCCGAGGGGCAAATCCGGGGATAGCCATCGGCATAGCCGCAGGCGACGACGCCAATGCGCATCGGGCGCTCGGCGACGAACGCCGATCCATAGCCCACGGCGTCACCCGCTTCCAGGGTTTGGGTGGCGATGATCCGGGCGCACAGGGTCATGGCGGGCTGCAAGCCCCAGTCGCCGGCGCTGTGCGCAGGGTGATCCGGGGAACTTCCGTACAGCGCAATACCCGCGCGCACCCAGTCGCTGGTGGGCCCGACGACACCGGTGCCACCGGTATGGAGCGGATGGCGCAATACAGCGGCGCTGTTGTGGATGCAGCGTTCACCAGGCAGATCTGCCGTGGTCGCTTCAAAAGCAGTTGTCTGGTGCGCTATGCCACGGGGGCCGTCGGCGTCACTGAAATGCGTCATGAGGGAAATTTCGTCAACCTGTGGCAATGCGTTCAGGCGTGTCCAGGCTGCCCGGTACTGGCTTGGGACAAATCCCAAGCGGTTCATGCCGCTGTTCATTTTGAGAAAAACGCGCTGGGGTACATGGGTTTTGTGCGCCGCGAGCATCTCAATTTGCGCTTCGCAGTGGACCGTGTGCCACAAATCCAGTCGCGAACACCACTCCAGGTCACGCAACTCAAACGCGCCTTCGAGCAACAAAATCGGCCCGCGCCAACCCAGCGCACGCAAGCGCTGGGCTTCGCCAATGTCCAAAAGCGCAAAGCCGTCCGCGCCACGCAAACCCTCAAATACGCGCTCTATACCGTGTCCGTAGGCATTGGCTTTGACCACCGCCCAGACGCGCGCGTCCGGTGCGCTGCGCCGAATGGCTTGGAGGTTGTGGCGCAGCGCCTGCGTGTGAACGACGGCTTGGATTGGACGGGGCATGGTGTGGTTTTGTTCGGGTGGTGCCAGCGCTGGCGCTGGGCAGTGGCGTCGATTTTGGCATCGACTTGCGTGCTATAACGCCTGCACTGTGAAGTTTGACCCCCCCACACCACTGCCCAGGCGCTGCCAGCGGCTCGCAACTCTTTCCCCATGAAGCGCGGTTTTTTTACCATCATGGCAGCGCAGTTTTTCAGCTCGCTGGCCGATAACGCCTTGTTCGTGGGTGCCGTGCAATTGCTGCGCAGCGCCCATGCGCCCGAATGGCAACAAGCGGCGCTGGTTCCCATGTTTGCCTTGTTTTACGTTGTGCTGGCACCTTTTGTGGGCGCCTATGCGGATGCTTACCCCAAGGGCCGGGTGATGCTGGTGAGCAACGGCATCAAGATCGCAGGTTGCCTGCTGATGCTGTTTGGCAGCCACCCGCTGATGGCCTATGCGGTGGTTGGGCTGGGGGCTGCGGCCTATTCACCGGCCAAGTACGGCATCTTGACCGAGCTGCTGCCGGCCTCGCAACTGGTCAAGGCCAACGGCTGGATCGAAGGGCTGACGATTGCCTCCATTATTTTGGGCGTGCTCTTGGGCGGGCAGTTGATCGGGCCGCAGATTGCGCCATTTTTGCTCTCCTTTGACGTGCCATTCATTGATACCGGCGTTGACACACCTGCCGAGGCCGCTATCAGCGCACTGATATTGCTCTACCTTGCGGCAGCGTGGTTTAACACCCGCATTCCGCTAACGGGCGTGGAGATGCGGCCGTTACCGCTTCGCATCGTCAGCCTTTTGCCCGACTTTTGGCATTGCAATGTCCGGCTGTGGCGCGACCGGCTGGGGCAAATTTCACTGGCCACTACCACCTTGTTTTGGGGCGTGAGCGGCAATTTGCGCTACATCGTACTGGCTTGGGCCTCGGTGGCACTGGGGTACAGCGTGACGCAGGCCTCGTCCTTGGTGGGCGTGGTGGCGGTGGGCACGGCAGTAGGTGCGGTGGTGGCGTCACTGCGCATGCGCCTGGAGGTGGCCCCGCGGGTGATACCACTGGGCATAGCTATGGGTGTGCTGGTGATTTTTCTCAACGCTATTTCCAACGTGTGGGTCGCTGCCCCTTTTTTGGTGCTACTGGGCGCCTTAGGTGGCTTTCTGGTGGTACCGATGAACGCCTTGCTACAGCACCGCGGCCACAACCTCATGGGTGCAGGACGCTCCATTGCGGTGCAAAACTTCAGCGAGCAAACCTGTATTTTGGTGCTCGGCGGTCTGTACAGCCTGTCGACCGGCATGGGCGTGTCGGCTTTTGTGGCGATAGGCGCCTTTGGCTTGCTGGTGGCCGGGTGCATGTGGCGCATCAAGCGATGGCATGAGCGCAACGTGCGCGAGCAAGGCGATGAAGTGGACCGCCTACTTGCCATTGCGCGCTGCGACAACCTGCACGGATAATTGCTTTTTAAATTCGCAATCATCAAGGAGCGCTGCATGACCACTGCCTACGACTTTGACGCCGTCGCGATTGACGGCCAAACCCTGCATCTAAAAGACCTCTCGGGCAAAGCCCTGCTGGTGGTCAACACCGCCAGCGCCTGTGGCTTCACGCCCCAGTTTGCCGGCTTGGAAGCACTGCACCAAAAGTTTGGCAACCAGGGCCTGGTAGTTTTGGGCTTTCCCTGCAACCAGTTTGGCGCGCAAGACAAAGGCAGCGACGGTGACATCGCCAGTTTTTGCCAGAAAAACTATGGCGTGAGCTTTACCATGATGTCCAAAGTCAAGGTCAACGGCCCGGACGCACACCCCCTTTTCCAGTGGCTGACCAAGGAGGCGCCTGGCATTCTGGGCACCCAGTCCATCAAGTGGAATTTCACCAAGTTCTTAGTGGGGCCCGACGGCGTGGTGCGCAAACGTTATGCGCCCACGGACACGCCGGCCAGCCTGGACGGCGACATTGAGGCGGTGCTGCCCCTCGCCTGAGCCCTTGCATACCATGCAGCCACCTAAGCAGTCGCTGGTGTTCGGCTTTGTCGTGGTGCCGAATTTTTCACTGATTGCTTTGAGCGCATGCGTCGACCCGCTGCGCATTGCCAATGGCGTATTGGGACACCCCACCTACCGATCGGTACTTTTGTCGGCCGAAGGCGGCCTGGTGGCGTCCAGCGACGGCATCCAGGTGATGACGCAGCATAGCCTGGCCGAAGCGCCCGAAGTGGACGTGGTGTTCGTTATCGGCCCCAACCCCATCCCCCGGCGCGGCCTGCGCCCGCTGACACAGTGGCTCAAAAAAATGGCGTCCCTCGGCCTTCCCATGGGCGGGATTGATACGGGTGCCTACCTGATGGCGCAAGCCGGATTGCTCGACGGCTACCGCTGCACCATCCATTGGGAAGACCACGAGGCGCTGGCCGAACAGTTTGCGCAGGTGATCGTGACTCAGCACTTTTTTGAGGTGGACCGCGACCGATACACCTGTAGCGGCGGGGTGGCGCCGCTGGATCTGATGACTTACCTGCTGACCCAAGCGCCGGGCAGTCGCCAGTTAGCCAACGAGGTGGCCAACCTGCTGGTGGTGGAGCGACGCAGCCTGACCGACATCCAGACCGTATCCATCATCCACCAGGAGCGCGTGACGCACCCGGCGGCGGTGGAGGCGCTTCGCTTGATGGAGGCCAATGTGAGCGAGCCCCTAACGATTGCCGAAATCGCCCAGTTCGCCAACCTGCCGCTGCGCAGTCTGCAACGGCTTTTTCAACAACACTTTGCCAAATCCGCCGAACGCATCTATTTGGACGTACGGCTTTCCCATGCGCGCATTTTGGTGCAACGCAGCGACAAAAGCATCCGCGAAATCGCCATCCAAACCGGATTCGCGTCACCATCACACCTTACTGCGCGATACACGCCCCGTTTTGGCGCATCGCCGCGCAAAGACCGCGCCCAACGCAAACAAGGTTTGGCGTTTAAGGAAAGGTTGTTGTCATAATTCGACTTTATTTGGTTCGACTTTCACTTAATACTCGCGAACTCACCCAAGCAACCTACGGAGCCCGAACCATGACCATGCCCAACCTGATTACCATCGACAACGGCGAACGCGTGCGCCACAGTTTTTCCGACGCCGAATACGCCAATCGCATCGCCAAACTGCGCGCCATGATGGCGCAGCGTTCGGTTGATACCGTGGTATTCACCAGCTACCACAACATCAATTACTACAGCGACTTTTTGTACTGCTCGTTTGGACGCTTCTACAGCCTGGTGGTCACACAGGATAAGTCGGTCATCATTGCCGCCAATATTGACGGTGGCCAGCCCTGGCGCAAAGGGGTATGCGACCGTGCGGTCATCTACACCGACTGGCAAAGCGGCAACTACTTCCGCGCCATCGCCCAGGAAGTGCCCAACCACGGCCGCGTCGGCCTGGAATACGACCACCTGCCGCTCGAGCGCATGGACAAGATCAAGGCGGTGCTCACGCACGTCGAATTCACCAACGTCGCCGCCGACTGCATGAAACTGCGCATGGTGAAGTCGGCTGAAGAAATTGAGTTCATCAAAAACGGCGCACAGGTCTGTGACGTGGGTGGCGCGGCCTTGGTTGCAGCGGTGCACGAAGGCGTGCCCGAGCACGAAGTGGCGCTGGCGTCGACCCAGGCCATGGTGCGCGAGATTGCCAAGCGCTACCCGCACACCGAGCTGATGGACAGCTGGACCTGGTTCCAGTCCGGCATCAACACCGACGGCGCGCACAACCCGGTGACCACGCGCAAAGTGCAAAAAGGCGACATCTTGAGCCTGAACTGCTTCTCCATGATCTCGGGCTACTACACCGCGCTGGAGCGCACCTTGTTTTTCGGCGAAGTGGACGCCGCCTCGCTCAAGCTCTGGGAAGTCAATGTGCGGGTGCACGAAGAGGGGCAAAAGCTGGTCAAGCCCGGCGTGCGCTGCTGCGACGTGGCCCACGCGCTGAACAAGATTTACGAAGAGTACGGCCTGCTGCAGTACCGCACCTTTGGCTACGGGCACTCCTTTGGCGTGCTGTCGCACTACTACGGCCGCGAGGCGGGCTTGGAGTTCCGCGAAGACATTGAGACCGTGCTAGAGCCCGGGATGGTGGTGTCCATCGAGCCCATGATCATGCTGCCCGAGGGTTTGCCCGGTTCCGGCGGCTACCGGGAACACGATATATTGGTGGTTACCGACAACGGACACCACAATATCACAGGTTTCCCTTACGGCCCCAAGTACAACATCATCCCTGCTTAGGCACAAATCCTGCTTACTCCACGGGCTCAATCTGACTCTGGAACCCGCACCCATGCAAAAGCCCTATGTTCGCTTCGACCACGTAGAAAAAAGCTACGACGGTCGGCAGCTCGTGGTGCAAGACCTCAACCTCGATATTGCCCAAGGCGAATTTTTAACTTTGCTCGGGCCCTCGGGCTCAGGCAAAACCACCACGCTGATGATGCTCGCGGGCTTTGAGACCGCAACATCAGGCGAAATTTACCTTGACGGCAAACCGATCAACCGCATTGCCCCGGAGCATCGCAACATCGGCATGGTGTTCCAAAGCTACGCCCTGTTTCCGCACATGACGGTGGCCGAGAACGTCGGTTTTCCTCTGAGCGTGCGCGGCGTTCAAGGGCACGAGGCCCACACGCGCGTCATGCGCGCTTTGGATAAAGTGGGGCTCAAAGGCTTTGAGTCGCGCCGCCCAGCGCAGATGTCAGGCGGGCAGCAGCAACGCGTGGCCGTGGCCCGCGCGCTGGTTTTTGAGCCACAGCTGGTATTGATGGACGAACCACTGTCAGCCCTGGACAAACAACTGCGCGAGCAGCTGCAATATGAAATCAAACGCCTGCACCAGGACCTGGGCATTACCATGGTCTACGTCACCCACGACCAGACCGAGGCGCTGGCCATGTCGGACCGCGTAGCTGTTTTCCACCACGGCCGCATTCAACAGATCGACACGCCCACCCAGCTTTATGAGCGCCCGTGCAATGCGTTTGTGGCGCAATTCATTGGCGAAAACAACACCCTGCACGGGCACGTCAGCGCCCTGGCGGGCGGCACCTGCGAAGTGACGCTGGCCGATGGTTTGCGCTTGGCTGCACAGCCGGTGGCAGTGCAGCATGTAGGCCAGGCCACGCGCCTGTCGATCCGCCCCGAGCGCGTTCACCTCAACCCTCCGGATGGAGCGGTTGAAGCCGTTATCAGCGGCACGGTGGTCGATGTGACCTACCTGGGCCGCTATGCCCGCCTGCGCATGAGCGCCTGCGGACTTGAAGATTTCATCGTTACGCTTCCCAACGATGGACGCGACCTCAGCTTGCAAACCGGCAGCGTTGCCACCCTGGGGTGGAATGTGGCCGATTGCCGGGCTCTGGACGGCGTTTAGGGGCGGCATTCATTGATCTAACAGGAGAACAGCATGTTCAAGAAAGTCCATTTAAGTGCACTCACGGTCGTTAGCGCCGCCGTCATTGCGATCCTGCCAAACACTGGCGCTGCCCAACAAGCATTGACCGTCGCCTCCTGGGGCGGCGCGTACACCAACAGCCAGGTCGAGGCTTACCACAAGCCATTTACCGCCAAAACCGGGACCAAAATTACGTCGGTGGACTGGGGCGGAACACTGGGCGAAATCAGCGCCCAAGTGAAATCCGGCAACATCAAATGGGACGTGGTGGACCTGGAGCCTGCTGAAGCCCTCAAAGGCTGCGAAGAAGGCCTGCTCGAAAAAATCGACCCCAGCAAGTTGCCCGCAGGCGCAGACGGCACCCCAGCTGCGAAAGACTTTTCGGCCGGCATGATCCTGCCCTGCGCCATTGGCGTCATCACCTACGCCAATATCGTGGCATATGACAAAGCCAAACTCGGCGCTAACGGCCCCAAAACATTGGAAGACTTCTTTAACGTCAGCAAGTTCCCTGGCAAGCGCGGCGTCAAGAAAGACCCCAGCGTGATTCTGGAATGGGCGCTGATGGCCGACGGCGTGGCCGTGGCCGATGTCTACAAAGTGCTCTCTACGCCCGCCGGTGTGGACCGCGCGTTCAAGAAGCTCGACACCATCAAGAGCAGCATCGTCTGGTGGACCGCTGGAGCGCAACCACCGCAACTGCTGGCTGCCGGTGAAGTCGTCATGACGCACGCTTGGCATGGTCGCATTGTGGATGCCAACAACAAAGAGAAAAAAGACTTTGGCGTGATGTGGGACGGTCAAATCCAAATTCCGGACCTGTACGCGATCCTCAAGGGCACCAAAAACCTGGAGTCCGCGCAAGAGTTCATTCGCTTTGCTAGCAGCAGCCAGCCCCTGGCTGACCAGGCCAAGTACATACCCTACGCACCTACCCGAAACTCCGCTTTGGCCTTGATTCCGGCGTCCAACCCGTACAAAGCCTGGTTGCCCAATGCCGGCCATCCTGGCCGCGCCATGCCCACGAACGCGCAGTTCTGGATGGAAAACCAAGACGACTTGAACAAGAAGTTCTCCGCCTGGTTGGCCAAGTAAGAAGATGGAGGCCGACAGCACGTCAGACCTAGGGCAGCGCCTGCGCAAAGCAGAGCGGCGCGGCCATTTGTGGGCCTACGCGCTGATCGCGCCTTTGTTCATTTTCGTGGCGTTAAGCTTTCTCTTGCCCTTGGGCACGGTATTGCTCAACAGCGTGTACGACCCGATCATTCCAGACAACCTGGCGCGCACCCTGCGCGCTTTGGATGCTTGGAATGGCCCCCGGGACCAGCTACCACCAGAATCGGTATACGCCGCTTTGGCGCTGGATTTGAAAGATGCGGTGCAAGAGCAAAAAGCCGGCTCCATTGCCAACCGATTGAATGTTGAAGAATCTGGCCTGCGCACCGTTTTTATGCATGCCGCTCGCCGCATCCCCAGCCAGGAAGAAGGCCCTTGGGCCCCGTTTTTTGAAACCGCCGATCCCGCTTGGGCCCAGACTGCAATCTGGGGCACGCTGCGCAACCTGTCCTCTCCCACCCACGCACTGTTTTTCTTATCTGCCCTCGATTCGCGGCGCATGCCCGACGGCTCGGTGGCTGCCCAGCCCGAGGACCAGCGTATTCACGTCACGATTTACCTGCGCACCTTGGGCGTAGCGCTGACGATGACGGTGATGTGTATTTTGTTGGGCTTTCCGCTGGCCTACCTGCTGGCGCACCTGCGCGACAAGACGGCCAATTTGCTTCTGATTTTGGTGCTGCTACCGTTTTGGACCTCCCTGTTGGTGCGCACCACCGCCTGGATGGTGGTGCTGCAAAAAGAGGGCGTGATCAATTCACTATTGCAGTCGCTAGGCCTTATTGCCGAGCCGCTGCCGCTGGTCTTTAACCGCTTTGGCGTGGTCGCGGCCATGACGCACATTTTGTTGCCCTTCATGATCTTGCCTATGTATTCGGTGATGCGGCAAATTCCTGCGTCGTATGTGCGCGCTGCGCGCTCGCTTGGAGCCAGCCCCACTACCGCGTTTGTGCGGGTGTATGTGCCCCAGTGCGTGCCTGGCGTCGGCGCTGGTGCGCTACTGGTGTTTATTTTGGCGCTGGGCTACTACATCACCCCGGCGCTTCTGGGTGGTTCGACCGACCAGATGATCAGCTACTTTGTTGCCGACAACATGGGTCGCTCGCTGAACTGGGGCCTGGCCTCGGCGCTGGCGGCTATTTTGCTTGGCGCCGTATTGGTGCTCTACGCGCTTTATGACCGGATCGCTGGCCCCGGCAACCTCAAACTCGGATGAGCCCCTCTACTTTGCCTCTTTACACCACCCCGGTGCAACGCATTGGCCACTGGGCGCTAAGGTTTTTTTGCGGCGCGGTCCTGCTGTTCCTGATTGCACCCGTATTGGTCGTCGTGCCGTTGGCTTTTAACAACGAGCCGTATTTCCATTTCCCTGTCCAAGAGTACAGCCTGCGCTGGTTCCGCGACCTTTTTGGCAACCCGGTGTGGCTGCACGCCATTTACAACAGCGTGGTCACTGCGGTGCTAGCCACCCTGCTGGCGACGTCGCTGGGCACCCTTGCAGCCGTTGGTCTGAACCACCACCACCTGCCGGGCAAACGCTTGATCATGGCGGTACTGGTTTCTCCCATGATCGTGCCCGTGGTGGTGCTGGCCGTGGGCGCGTACTTCTTCTTTTCCAAGCTGGGTATTGCCAACAACCTGCTGGGTATTGTGCTGGTGCACGCCGTGCTGGGCATGCCATTTGTGGTGATTACCGTCACGGCCACGCTGGGCGGCTTTGACATGAATCTCATGCGTGCCGCACGCGGCTTGGGCGCGTCGCAGTTGGTGGCCTTTCGGCGCGTGATGCTGCCTATCGTCTGGCCCGGGGTGCTCTCGGGAGCGCTTTTTGCTTTTGCCACCTCGTTTGACGAAGTGGTGGTTGTGCTGTTCCTGGGCGGACCGGAACAAACCACCCTTCCACGCCAGATGTGGACCGGTCTGCGGGAGCAGCTTGCGCCCACCATCCTTTCGGCGGCCTTCATGTTGATTTTGTTTGCTATCAGCATGCTGCTGCTGCTGGAGTGGCTACGGCGGCGCAGCGTGGCTCTGCGCGGGGTCGTGGAATAAATTCCCGCGAAATCGCAGCCCGGGGGGCTAGCACTTTAGCCCGCGGCCAGTGCGGTATCCAGCACTTCCACCCAATGCCGCACCGGCATATCGGTGCCGCTTTGCAAATGGGTGATGCAGCCGATATTGGCGCTGCAAATACC